>CALFEM010000203.1 GCA_937950105.1 uncultured Alphaproteobacteria bacterium
CGAGATGCCTAAGTGACTGGAGTTCAGACGTGTGCTCTTCCGATCTTCCGCACCCCGTTCGAAGAAGCCGGCTACGACATCGCCGAAGTGTTCTATTGCGGCGAGAGCGTGCTGCTGCCCGAGTACCGCGGCGCCGGGGTCGGCCACGCCTTCTTCGACGGGCGCGAGGCGCACGCGAGGAAGCTCGGCGGCTTCAAATATACGACCTTCTGCCGCGTGCTGCGCTCCGAGTTCCATCCGCTGAAGCCGGCCGACTACCGGCCGCTGGACGGCTTCTGGTCCAAGCGGGGATATAGCCCGAGCGACCTCGAGGCGCGCTACGAGTGGAAGGACATCGACCAGAAGGCGGAAACGGTGAAGCACCTGCAGTTCTGGATCAAGGAACTCTGATGAGCGCACGTGAGACGCTGAAGGTCGCCGCCGCGCAGTACCCGATCGACGCCGTTGCCACGCTCGCCGACTGGCAGGACAAGGTCTCCGACTGGGTGGCGAAGGGAGCCGCCACCGGCGCCGAGCTGCTGCTGTTCCCGGAGTACGCCGCGATCGAGCAGGCGCACGCGCTCGGCCCCGCCGTCTACCAGGACCTCGGCGCAACGCTGACCTCGACGGCCGAGCTTGCCGGCGAGCGCGTCGCACTGCATGCGGCGCTGGCAAAAGAGCACGGCGTGCACATCCTGGTCGGCTCCGGCCCTCTCGCGCGCGCCGACGGCCGCTACGTCAATGCCGCCCAGATCGTCACACCCGAGGGCACGGTCGGCGAGCAGCACAAGCTCATCATGACGCCGTTCGAGCACGACTGGGGCATCGTTCCGGGCGGTACCATCCGCGTCTTCGACACCGCGCTCGGGCGCATCGGCATCACCATCTGCTACGACAGCGAGTTTCCGTATCTCGCCCGGGCCATGGCCAAGGCCGGCGCCGAGCTGCTGCTGGTGCCACAGTGCACCGAGCGCGTTTCGGGCAACTACCGGGTGCGCACCGGCGCCATGTCACGCGCCCTCGAGAACCAGATGGCGGCGGTGACGAGCCCGACGGTCGGCGACGCCCTCTGGTCGCCCGCGGTCGACCGCAACGCGGGTGCGGCCGGCATCTACGTCCCGGCCGAACACGGTGTGTCGGATACCGGCGTGCTGGCCGAAGGCACCATGAACGAGCCTGGCTGGGTGACGGCGGAGATCGACTTCACGCGCCTGAGACGGCTCCGCTCAGGCGGCGAGATGCGCAACTTCGCCGACTGGCTGGAACAGCCGGGCGCACGCGACGCCGAGGCCGCCGGCAAGGTCGAGATCGTGGAGCTTTGAGTGGCGCCGCCTTGCTGGCGCCGCCGATTCACGTTCGCGCCGATAGAGGCGCGAACGATCAGGGCGCGGGCTTTGTTGAGTGGCGCCGCCGATTCACGTTCGCGCCGATAGAGGCGCGAACGATCAGGGCGCGCTCAAACGGCGGAGCGGTTTCAGGGCGCGAGGGGCCCCGGCGCCAGTGCGCCGTACGCGCGGGCACCGCCCGCGCGAACAAAAAACACACTCACCTCGACAGTCTGAGTTCCGTCAGGCTGGTGCCGATCGAGCGGAAGGCATCGACCAACTCGCTCGCGGTCGAGGCGGAATACGCATACGGCGGCTTGGTCGCGCAGTCGCGCAGAAGTGTCAGCGTCGCTTCGTCCGTGACGTTGAAGGCGACCGTATAGATCTGGATGTTCTCCGCCTTCGCGAATTCGCACGCCTTCTGCATGCGCTGGTTCACGTAGGTACGGAAGCCGTCGTAGCTCATCGGCTGAACCCGACCGTGCGCCAGGTAGCCATACGTCGAGTAATGCGAGAGCAGGCTCGAATCGTTGGTCGGATCGATATTGTTGACGCCATCGGTCATCAACACCATCACCTTCTGCGTCGCCGGATCGGCTGAGCCCTCGTCGAACGGCTCGGCCGGCGTCAGCACGCGCATGCCCCACGAGATGCCCTCGGCCGTGTTGGTGCCCGAGCCGTTCCAGTGCGTCAGGCTGTCGATCTTGGCCTCGATGATCGCGCGGTTGGCGACGAGCGGCTGGATCGGGTCCGGGCACGCCTTGTTCGGACCGAGCGTGTCGGGGCCGGTCTCGTCGATGGTTCCCGCGACGTTGCGGTACTTGATCCAGTTCTGGTGCGCCCAGCCGATCCAGGGTTCGTTGAACTTCGGGAACTGTGCGTCCCTGAGGTCGAGCCGGTCGGGCAGATAGTCGTTGATCGTATCCAGCGTCGGATCATGCGTGGCGATGGCGCTCGCATCGATGGTATCGGGCCACAGCCACGGCACCCACAGGCTGCTCGGATCCGACGTATCCGGCGGCGTGTCGCTGACGTCGTAGTCGCTCCATTCCGTGCGCGCCATCACGCAGCCCTTCCACGGCGCATTGGGAATGCGCGCGAAGGTATCGAACATGTTCATCTTGGCCGGGTTCGCTATCCAGCAATCCGGCCAGAAGACGTAGGGGGCGGGCACATCCGAAGCACTCGCGGCCTGCGCGCTCGAAATGCCGAACAGCCCGGCCGTGGCGGCGGCGAACTTCTTCTTCGCGTCCTCCAGCCAGCCGTGCGTGCCGGACCCCGGATCGATCGGCCCGCCGCCACCCGGCGTATAGACGCAGCCGGGCTCGTAGCCGAAGCTCATGCCTTCGACGCCGTGGCCATGCCAGGGATTGTCGGCGTTGGTATCCATCCAGTCCATCTGCCGGACGCCGTTGCCGATGTTGACGGCACCGACATAGGGCACCACCGCGAACTTGATCTTGTTGCTGGTCGCCGAGGCGTTCCCATAGATCGCCGCGACGAGATCCTTGGCTCCCGTCTTCAGATCGTCCATCGAACCGGCCATCGAGCCGGTGTTGTCGAGTACGAGAGCGATCTCGATGTCGCCGGTCGCGCGCGGCGATTCCGACGTGGCATTGACGTCGAATTGTTCGTACCCGACCACACCGGCGATCATGGTCGGCATCGACGCCGTAATGTCGACGCGGATACCCTCGGCCGTATTGACGACCACCACCGTGCCGAGCGTTGCACCATTGAGGCGGGTGGCATTGGCGCGCACATAGGCTTCCGCTGCTTCGCGCGCCGCCTGCTCGGCGTTGTCGCCGGTGCCTTTGGCGGCCAGCGCCGCTGCGTCTGCCGCGACCTGCAACTGGTGCTTGACGCTCATGCCGCGCGTGT
>CALFEM010000204.1 GCA_937950105.1 uncultured Alphaproteobacteria bacterium
ACCACCGAGATCTACACTCTTTCCCTACACGACGCTCTTCCGATCTCAATCGCGCTGCCGGACTTGCGCTCGCGGCTGAAGGCCCTGCCGGTCGCGACCATCGCGCCGCCCGACGACCTGCTGCTCAAGTCGGTGCTGGTGAAACTGTTCGCCGACCGCCAGCTCGAGGTCGAGCCGCACGTCGTCAGCTACGTCGCGCTCCGGATCGAGCGCTCGCTCGCCGCCGCCAACGCGGTCGTCACCGAGATCGACCGGCGCGCGCTGGAGCGCCATCGCAACGTGACGCGCGCGCTCGCTGCCGAGGTACTGCAGGATACCGCGGTGAACCGCGCCGGTGCACCGGGCGAGGATTTCGAGGACTGAAGGCCGACGGCGCTGCTCATGCACGCGCGCCGAGGCGCAACGACCGGAGACGCAGATGACGACCGCACGCGGACGCGCCGCTGAACGGACCGAGAAGACCGACGCTGCCTCAGCGGCGCGGGCGAGCGGGCGCGCGGGGGAGAAAGCCGCTACGGTGCCGCAAGGACCGCAGCGCTACTACAACCGCGAACTCTCCTGGCTGCAGTTCAACCGCCGCGTTCTGGAGGAAGCGCGCAACACCGCGCACCCCGCGCTCGAACGGCTGCGCTTCCTCGCCATTTCGGCGAACAACCTCGACGAATTCTACATGGTGCGCGCGGCCGGCATCGTCGGCCAGATCACCGCGGGTGTCTCGACGATCTCGCAGGACGGGCTGACGCCGGCCCAGCAGCTCACCGCGATCAACCGTTTCGTTTCGGGGCTCGTCGCCGACAAGCAGAAGATCTGGGTGAAGCTGATCGCCGATCTCGCCGCCGAGGGCATCCACCTGCTCGACGAGCACGCCCTGACGCCGGCGCAGCGCGGTTGGCTCGAACGGCTGTTCATGAGCCACATCTTCCCGATCCTGACGCCGATCGCCGTCGATCCCGCGCATCCGTTCCCGTTCATCCCGAACCTCGGCCTGACACTCGCCGTCGAGATGCGCGGGCCGAACCGCAAGATGAACGGGCTGATCCCGATTCCGAGCCAGCTCGACCGCTTCATCCGATTGCCCGACGAGGCCGATGACCGCACGGTCCGCTTCGTGCAGGTCGAGACCATCATCGGCATGTTCAACGGCGCGCTGTTCCCGGGCTTCGAGGTGACCGGGCGCGGCGCCTTCCGCCTCATCCGCGACAGCGACATCGAGATCCAGGAGGAAGCCGAGGATCTCGTGCGCTCCTACGAGACGCTGCTCAAGCGTCGCCGGCGCGGCCACGTCATCCGCCTCGAACTCGACGCGGCGATGCCGGAGCGGCTCAGGAAGTTCGTCGTCGAGGAACTCGAGGTCGGCGACGAGTCGATCTTCGTGAAGGAAGGCATTCTCGGCCTCGCCAGCGCCACGCAGATGATCGTCGCGGACCGCCCCGACCTGCAGTTCAAGCCGTTCAACGCGCGCTTTCCCGAGCGCATCCGCCAGTTCAACGGCGATTGCTTCGCGGCGATCCGGCAGAAGGACATCCTCGTCCATCACCCCTACGAGAGCTTCGACGTGGTCGTGCAGTACCTGCGCCAGGCGGTGGCCGATCCGAACGTCATGGCGATCAAGTGGACGCTCTATCGCACGTCGCGCGACAGCCCCATCGTGCGCGCGCTGAAGGAGGCGGTGGAGGCCGGCAAGTCGGTGACGGCGGTGGTCGAGCTCAAGGCGCGCTTCGACGAGGCGGCCAACATCCGCTGGGCGCGCGATCTCGAAAGCGCGGGCGTGCACGTCGTCTATGGTTTCATCGAGCTGAAGACGCATGCCAAGCTTGGCCTCGTCGTGCGCCGCGAGGGCAACGACCTCGCCACCTACTGCCATCTCGGCACCGGCAACTATCACCCGCAGACGGCGCGCATCTACACGGACCTGTCGCTGTTCACCAACGATCCGGCCATCGGCCGCGACGTGACGCGCATCTTCAACTTCGTCACCGGCTACGGCGAGCCGGGCGAGCTCGAGGCGATGGCGGCCTCGCCGCGCGGTATCCGCGAGCGCATCCTGTCGCACATCAGGGAAGAGATCGCGCACGTGGCCGCAGGCCGGCCCGGCGTCATCTGGATGAAAATGAACTCGCTGGTCGACAAGCAGATCATCGACGCGCTCTACGAGGCGAGCGAGGCGGGCGTCGAGATCGACATCGTCGTGCGCGGCATCTGCTGCCTGAAGCCCGGTATTGCGGGCCTTTCCTCGCGCATCCGCGTCAAGAGCATCATCGGCCGCTTCCTCGAGCACGCGCGCATCTATTGCTTCGGCCGAGGTGAGGGGTTGCCGTCGGCCAAGGCGGCCGTGTACATCAGCTCCGCCGACATGATGCCGCGCAATCTCGATCGGCGCGTCGAGGCTATGGTGCCGATGCTCAACCCGACCGTGCGCGAGCAGGTTCTCGACCAGATCATGGTTGCGAACCTGATCGACACGGAGCAGAGCTGGCGCATCAACGCGGACGGTTCGTCGTCGCGGGTCAACGATGCGGAAGACCTGAAGCCGCTGGAGCCGTTCAACGCGCACCAGTACTTCATGACCAACCCGAGCCTGTCGGGGCGTGGCTCGAGCCTCGCCGGCAGCAGGCCGCCGGAGTTCAGCCTCGGCAAGCTGAAGCCGCGCAGGAAATAAATCGCGGGCAACCGCGACGAGCATGGCAGGGGAGCGGCCCGTGGCAAGCCTGACGCAACTCCTTTCGGAACGCGGCCGCACCCGCGAGCTGGAGCCGATCGGCGTCGTCGACATCGGCTCGAACTCGGTGCGTCTCGTCGTCTACGAAGGTGCGGTCCGCGCGCCGACGCCGATTTTCAACGAGAAGGTTCTGTGCGGTCTCGGCCGCACCGTCGCCTCGTCGAACCGCTTGAGCGACGAGGGCGTCACGCGCGCGCTCGCCGCGTTGGC
Source organism: uncultured Alphaproteobacteria bacterium (assembly GCA_937950105.1). Classification (GTDB taxonomy): domain Bacteria; phylum Pseudomonadota; class Alphaproteobacteria; order Rhizobiales; family Hyphomicrobiaceae; genus JAEUMD01. The sequence goes on from CALFEM010000204.1 coordinate 2,930, forward strand.
GCGGTTCCATGCCATCGCCCGCAACATGGGCGTCAAGAACGTGCGCGCCATCGCCACGGCCGCGGTGCGCGAGGCCGAGAACGGCCCCGATTTCATCGCGCGGGGTGAGCGCGCGCTCGGCGTCGCCATCGAGGTGCTGTCGGGCGAGAAGGAAGCGGAACTCGCCGCCAACGGCATCATCATGGGCTTCGTCGATCCCGACGGCATCGCCGGCGACCTCGGCGGCGGCAGCCTCGAGCTGATCGATATTTCGGGCGGGCGCCTCAGCCAGGCGACGACGCTGCCGCTCGGCGGGCTGCGACTGATCGACACGACGAAGGGGCGGCTCGACAAGGCCATCGCGCTCGCCGAGCAGCACGCCGAGAGCGTGTCCTTCCTCAAGAACGGCAAGGGGCGACGCTTCTATGCGGTCGGCGGGACCTGGCGCTCGCTCGCCAAGATGTACATGGAGCAGACCGGCTATCCGCTGCGGGTCATGCACGGCTTCGCGGTGCCGACTCGCGCGGTGATCGCGTTCTGCGACCAGATCGTCAAGGCCAAGAAGCTGTCGGCGCTGGCCGGCGTCGGCGAAGTCTCGAAGGCGCGCCGCGACGTGCTGCCCTATGGCGCGGCGGTGCTGGCGAGCGTGCTGAAGCGCATGGAACCGTCCGAGGTGGTGTTCTCGGTGTTCGGCATCCGCGAGGGGCTCGTCTACTCGCTGCTGCGCGCCGACGAGAAGGCCAAGGACCCGCTGATCTCGTTCTGCGAGGATTATGCGCGCTTGAGATCGCGGTCGGTCGAGCACGCGATCGAACTCTGCGCGTGGACCGATGTGCTGTTCCGGTCGGCCGGGCTCGACGAGAGCGCCGACGAGCGCCGTCTGCGTCATGCCGCGTGCCTGCTGTCGGACATCGGCTGGCGCGCGCATCCGGACTATCGCGGCGAGCAGAGCCTCAACGTCATCGCCCACGCCGGCCTCGGCGGCATCGATCACGTCGGCCGCATTTTCCTGGCGCTGTCGGTCTACTTCCGTCACGCCGGGCAGGGGGAGGCGCACGGCGAGCACCTGTCGGGGCGGCTCAAGTCTCTCGTCTCGAAGCGGGTGCAGTCGCGGGCGCGCATCGTCGGCGCGGCCGTACGGGTGGCGCACATGATCTCGATCGGCATGCCGAACGTGATCGACATGACGCCGCTGACGGTGGAGGGTGACGCACTGGTGCTGCGGCTGCCGGCACCGTTCGCCGGGCTCGACGGCGAGCGCTTGCGCCGTAGGCTCGCCATGCTGGCGGAGTTGCTGAACAGGAAGCCGGTGGTGTTGCTCGAAAGCTGAGACCGCGCGTCATCTGCGGTTTCGCCACAATTCCGCGCTGTGCGCATGGCTCGCTTCGCGGAGTTCCCGCTGCCGGCAGGATTTAAGCCGCGCCTCCCTCGCGTGGGCCCGGCTCGGCTACCATATGTGCGAATCGCCGCCGCAGGGTGCATCGTGTTTGATGGGATCGCAGCGGCGCTCCATCACGTGCCGGTCCTTCGGCCGATCGCACCGGCGGTCCGGCGCAGCTTCGTTCACGGATTTACTCGACTATGGCCAACGATCCGTATCGCATTCTGGGCGTCGCGCGTACGGCCTCCGACGACGAGGTCCGCGCGGCGTTCCGCAAGCTCGCCAAGACCAGCCACCCGGATCTGCATCCGGGCGACACGGCCGCGGCCGATCGCTTCAAGAAGTTGTCGGCGGCCTACGAAATCCTCGGCGATGCCGACAAGCGCCGTCAGTTCGACGCCGGGCTGATCGACGCCACGGGAGAGCCGGTGCGCGGCTTCCATCAGGCGCGGCCGGGCGCGCATCCGGGTGGGGCTCACGGGCCGAACTTCAGCGACATCTTCTCCGACTTTTTCGGCGAGGGTGGTTTCGGCGGCGCGCGCGGTGGTGCGGGGCCGGGGGCCGGCCGGCCGGGCTTTCGTGCGCGCGGGCAGGACGTGCGCTATACGCTCGAGGTCGACTTTCTCGAGTCGATCACCGGCACCAGGAAGCGCGTGACGCTGCCCGATGGCGGCGTGCTCGATCTCGGCGTGCCGGAGGGCGTGACCGAGGGGCAGGTGCTGCGCCTGAAGGGCAAGGGCAAGCCGGGCTTCGGCGGCGCCGAGCCGGGCGACGCGCTGGTCGAGATCCACGTGCGCCCGCATGCCGATTTCGCCCGCGTCGGCGACGACATCACCATGACGCTGCCGATCAGCCTCGACGAGGCGATCCTCGGCGGCAAGATCGAGGTGGCGACACCCTCGGGCCGCGTGCAGGTGACGCTGCCGAAGGGCACGAGTTCAGGGCAGGTGCTGCGGCTGCGCGGCAAGGGCGCGCGCGTTGCCGGCGCGCATCGTCACGGCGACCTGCTGGTGGCGGTGAAGATCGTCATGCCCGAAACGATCGACAGCGAGCTGAGCTACTTCATTTCGGAGTGGCGGCAGCGCCATCCTTACGATCCGCGCGGGAAGTAGGGGGCGACAGCTATAGGCAGATTGCTGCCGTCGCCGCCTCGCAAGTGTCATCGCGGGGCTTGTCCCCGCGATCCATCGTGCAGCATGCTCC
>CALFEM010000205.1 GCA_937950105.1 uncultured Alphaproteobacteria bacterium
TACGAGATGCCTAAGTGACTGGAGTTCAGACGTGTGCTCTTCCGATCTGCAGCTGAGCGTTTCCGATACCGGGACCGGCATTCCGCCAGCCGTGCTCGAGCGGGTGTTCGACCCGTTCTTCACCACCAAGGAGACCGGCAAGGGCACCGGCCTCGGCCTCGCCATGGTGCACGGCTTCGTCAAGCAGTCGAGAGGCCACATCCGCATCTACAGCGAGGCCGGGCAGGGAACGACTGTGAAGATCTATCTCCCGCGACACACCGACGTGAAGCCGGCCAGCGTAACGCCGGCAGGGACGCCGCGCGAGGTGACGGCGCCGCCGTCGCGCGCGCGCAAGGCCGAAAAGGTGCTGCTGGTCGAGGACAACGACGGCGTGCGCGAGTACGCGCAGTCCGTGCTTGCCGATCTCGGCTATCAGGTCCGTTCCGCCAGAAGCGGTCCCGAGGCGCTCGAGATCATCGAGCAGGAGCGCGACTTCGTGGCGCTGTTCACCGATGTCGTATTGCCGGGCGGCATGTCGGGGCGCGATCTCGCGACGGCCGTCCTGCAGCGGTTCCCCGGTCTCCCCGTGCTCTACACCACCGGCTACACGCGCAACGCCATCGTCCACAACGGTACGCTCGACGCCGACGTGTCGCTGCTGCACAAGCCCTACACGCCGCGCGATCTTGCCGACAAGCTGCGCCAGGTCATCGACGACAACGGTGCGTGAAGGAGCGCGCCTGCTTGACCGCGCGGGACGGCTCACCTTTATGTAGCCCGACCAGTCGGCCGGACGGCTACTGGCGCGCCGGGGTCTTCGGGCAGCCGGCGCGCTGGAGGAAAGTCCGGGCTCCATGGAAGCACGGTGGCGGCTAACGGCCGCCGGGGGCGACCCCAGGGAAAGTGCCACAGAAAGCAAACCGCCGGATTGGCGCCGTCTTCGGGCGATCGCCGCGTTCGGTAAGGGTGAAAGGGTGCGGTAAGAGCGCACCGCGCGGCCGGTAACGGTCGTGGCAGGGTAAACCCCACCGGGAGCAAGACCAAATAGGGGTGGCCGGACGTGTGCCGCGCGAGCGGCATGGCGTCGAGCCCGTTTTCAGGCCGCCGCCCGGGTTGGTTGCTCGAGGCGTCCAGCAATGGGCGTCCCAGATGAATGGCCGTCGCGGAGGCAACTCCAGACAGAACCCGGCTTACAGGCCGACTGGTCCTGCTTCTCCAGGGCGCGCGAAACGCGCTTTCGAATACTCCTGTCGGCCCGTGGCGCCACATGCGCCGTATCGCCGGGGCGCGGCCGAGCGGACACACCGGCCGCGAGCACAAGCGCCGCAAGGCGTGCGCCGCGGGGCGACCGTCAGCCGCATCCAGCGATTTCTGCTGATACAGCGCAATTGCCGCTTACGCGGCGCCGGAGCCGCCCCTACATTCGACTCAAGCGTTCGCACTGCTTGCGCCGAGTCACGCAGGTTACAGCACTGGTCGCCACGCTCGTGCATTGCCATGAGTGCGACGGTTCGGAGCCTTCGCATCGCATTACAGGCCCATAGCTTCGGGCCAAGGAGCCTTCGTCATGTCGATGCCCTGCTTCCCCCGGCGCGCAGCGCTCGCTGCGATGCTCGCCTTCCTCGCCACCTTCGCCCTTTCCGCTTCCCCGGCCTTTGCGCGTGAGCCTCTGTCGGCAGCTGAACTCGTCGCGCTGACGGGGCTCGATCGCGCGCTCGACGAGGTGGCGACCAGCCTCGCCGCCGAGGGCCAGCGGATCGTCGATACGGGTGAGGATGTCGGCGACAAGGAGCAGTTCCGGATGGCCTGGGAGCAGGCGGCCAACGAAGCCTTCGCTCCGGGAAAGCTCAAGGAGTCGCTGGCGCGCCGTATCGACGGCAAGCTGAGCCCGGCCGAGCTGTTCAAGATCGAGGATTTCTACAAGGGCAAGCTCGGCAAGGCCATGGTCGAGCGCGAGGTTGCCGCCAGCAGCGCCGCCGCGCAGCAGGAGATGGCCGGAGGCGCGCACAAGCTGATGACCGGACTGATGGCGCAGCCCAAGCGCATCGCCGCACTCGACTCGCTCGCCGGTGCGATCCGACTCAAGGAAGTCTCGACCGGCATCGCCCTCAACATGATGCGCGCGG
>CALFEM010000206.1 GCA_937950105.1 uncultured Alphaproteobacteria bacterium
GGCGACCCCCGAGATCTACACTCTTTCCCTACACGACGCTCTTCCGATCTCCGCCGTTCAGTCTGCCGGTGCTCGAGGAAGCGACTTTCGACTGGACGCCCGTCGAGCAACTCCGCACCACGCTCGTCGCGCTGCGCTGAACCTGGCTGCTCCGGCTCCCGGACATGCGAACGCCCGGCCAGTAAACGGCCGGGCGTTCGCTTTTCCGCTGCCGTTGTGCGGTCGTGGCCTCAGTACACGCGCGCCTTGGGCTCGATGTACTTCATCTCGTTGGTCATGGTGTAGGTGTGCACCGGGCGCTCGTCGAGCTTCACGGTCTTCCTGTCGCCGTCGACGAACGCCAGCGTGTGCTTCATCCAGTTGACGTCGTCGCGCTTGGAGTAATCCTCGCGGGCGTGCGCGCCGCGGCTCTCCTTGCGGGCCTCGGCGCCGACCACCGTCACGGCGGCCTGCACGATCAGGTTGTCGTATTCGAGCGTTTCGATCAGGTCCGAGTTCCAGATCAGCGAACGGTCGGTGACGCGCACCGCCTCCGACTCGTTCCAGATCTGCTGGATTTTCTGGACACCTTCCTGCAGCACCGGGCCATCGCGGAACACCGCGCAGTTGGTCTGCATGACCTTCTGCATTCTGAGCCGCAGCTCGGAGGTCGGCTTGTCGCCGTTGGCGTGGCGGAAGCGATCGAGGCGTGACAGCGCGAGATCGACCGAATCCGCCGGCAGCTCGGCCTGACGCTCCTTCGCGTCGATGGTCTCGGCACAGCGCAGGCCCGCGGCGCGGCCGAACACGACGAGATCGATGAGCGAGTTGGAGCCGAGGCGGTTGGCGCCGTGCACCGACACGCAGGCCGCCTCGCCGATCGCCATGAGGCCCGGCACCACCGTATCCGGGTTGCCATTCTTCAGCGTCAGCACCTCGCCGTGATAGTTGGTCGGGATGCCGCCCATGTTGTAGTGCACGGTCGGGATGACCGGGATCGGCTGACGCCGCAGATCGACGCCCGCGAAGATCTTGGCGCTCTCGGTGATGCCCGGCAGACGCTCGGCCAGGATCTTCGGATCGAGATGGTCGAGATGCAGGTGGATGTGGTCCCCTTCCTTGCCGACGCCGCGGCCTTCGCGAATCTCCATGGTCATGGAGCGCGAGACGACATCGCGCGAGGCGAGGTCCTTCGCGTGCGGCGCGTAGCGCTCCATGAAGCGCTCGCCCTTGGAGTTCGTCAGGTAGCCGCCCTCGCCGCGCGCGCCCTCGGTGATGAGCACGCCGGCGCCGTAGATGCCGGTCGGATGGAACTGCACGAACTCCATGTCCTGCAGCGGCAGGCCGGCGCGCAGCACCATGGCGTTGCCGTCACCCGTGCAGGTGTGCGCCGAGGTACAGGAGAAGTAGGCGCGGCCATAGCCGCCGGTGGCGAGGATGGTGCGCTTGGCGCCGAAGGCGTGCAGCGTGCCGTCCTCGAGGCAGAGCGCGATGACGCCGCGGCAGGCGCCGTCCTGGTCCATCATCAGGTCGATGGCGAAGTATTCGATGAAGAATTCCGCCGAATGGCGCAGCGACTGGCCGTAGAGCGTGTGCAGCATGGCGTGGCCAGTGCGATCGGCAGCCGCGCAGGTGCGCTGCGCCGGCGGGCCTTCGCCGAACTCGGTGGTCATGCCCCCGAACGGGCGCTGGTAGATCTTGCCGTCATCGGTGCGCGAGAACGGCACGCCGTAATGCTCGAGTTCGTAGACGGCATCGGGCGCATGACGGCACAGGTATTCGATGGCGTCCTGGTCGCCTAGCCAGTCGGAACCCTTGACGGTGTCGTACATGTGCCAGCGCCAGTTGTCCGGCCCCATGTTGCCGAGCGAAGCGGCGACACCGCCCTGGGCCGCGACCGTGTGCGAGCGGGTCGGGAACACCTTCGTCACGCACGCCGTCTTGAGGCCGGCCTCGGCCGCGCCGAGCGTGGCGCGCAGGCCAGCGCCACCGGCACCGACGACGACGACGTCATAGGTATGATGCTGGATCGGATAGGCGCGCCCGTTGACGGCCGGGGCGGAAGAGGCGCCGTTGGATTTCGCCATCGCGCTTATGCTCCAAAGCTCAGCTTGAGAACTGCGAATACGCTGGCGACCGCAATCAGGATCGCGAAGAACGTGTTCAGCATGAGAAGGGTGATCTTGGCGCTTTCGCCGTGCACGTAGTCCTCGATGATGACCTGCATGCCGAGGCGCATGTGGATGGTGCCGGAGACGACCAGCAGCAGCAGCGGCAGCGACACCATCGGATGCGCGAGACGCGCTTTGACGACCGCGTAGTCGGCGCCGGCGAGCGAGGCGACGAGCCAGACAAGGAACAGCGTCAGCACCAGATTGGCGATGGCGGTCACGCGCTGCAGCCAGAAGTGGTTGGCGCCTTCCTTGGCGGAGCCCAGCGCGCGCACGTTCTTCAGCGGGGTTCGCATGGATTTGTTTTGCATGGGACTAGGCCACGATGAGATGGAGGACGGAAGCGGCGTGTGCGACCAGCGACGTGAGCTGGCCGGTGAGGCCCCAGATCGCGAGTGTCAGCACGACGCCGAGTATGGCGGTGCTCCAGCACAGCATGTCGATGGTGCCGAGCGCGTAGCCCTTGCCGGTGTCCCAGATGAAATGGCGGATGCCGCCGAGCGCATGGTTGATGAGCGCCCAGGTGAACCCGAGCAACACCAGCTTGCCGAGCAGCGAGCCGAAGATGCCGTTGACGAAGGCGAAGTATTCCGGCCCCGAGGCGGCCGCGACCAGCCACCAGGCCAGCAGCAGCGAGCCGAAGTAGAGCGCCGCGCCGGTCATGCGGTGCAGGATCGACATCACCATGTTGATGAGTGGCGCGTAGACCTGCAAATGCGGTGAAAGCGGGCGCTCGATGCGGGCCCCGCGAGCAGTTCTGGCTTCGGCCATGAGATGTCCTCGACGAGATGGTCAGGCCGTCTTGTAGCGCGCGCGCTGCAGCGCGGCAATTCGCCGAACGACAAAACGTCCGAGACTTCCGTCGAGGAACGAACCGCAAAATCGATCGCGCGGCCAATGGCATGGAGACAAGAGAGCGGGTTGGGCGCGGCTCAGTCGAGCGAGGCGACGATCGCCCGGCCGAGACCGGCACCGCTCTCGAAGGCATGCTCGGAAAGCCGCCCGAGGCACCAGTCGCCCGCGACGCCGACGTTATCGGTGCTGGAATAGACGTAGGTTTCGCCGAGCGACTGGTCGACGAGGCCGTACCGCCAGAGGTGCGCCGTCATCTGCGACGGCCGCACCGGTGGCAGCGCCAGAACGTGGCTGACCTCCGACCACAGCTCCTCCGCCACAGCCTCCGGTTCGAGTTCCTCCGTCTCGCGGGTCCAGCTCGGCGAAGCGTGAACCACCAGGGTCTCGCCCTTCACCGTGCGCCCCGGCTTGGCGTTGTTGCGTGCGATCCAGTGGATGACGTCGGACATGTCGGAAAAAACGTCCTGATTGGGCAGTGTCCGCTGCTCCAGCCGCACCATGAGGGCCCAGCACGGCGACATGCGCACGCGGCGCAGCGGTTCCGCCAGATGCTCCAGCCGGCCGAGCACCATCAGCGCCTGCGGAGCTGGAAGCGCGACCGCAATGGCGGCAAACGGACCCACCGAGGTCTGGTCGTCGAACCAGATGTACCAGGCCTTGTCCACCCGCTCGATGGTGTGGACTCGCCGGTTGGTGTGAATGCGCACGCTTTCGGCCAGCGGCCTCACGATCGACGACATCCCCGGGGTGCCGACGAACCACGGCGCCATCTGCCCCTCGCCGTCGGGCCCCGCGGCGGTGTGCGGCTTCCAGCGGGCCGCATATCCGGACGCCGCGAGCTCTTCGATATAGGTGCGAAACTGGGCCGATCTGGCCGTCAGGTACTGGGCGCCATGATCATACGGAATCGTGCCGATGCGCGTCGTCGCCATGCGGCCGCCGATGATGCGGTCCTGCTCGAAAATCTCGACGTAAGCGCCCGAGCGCCGCAGCACACGCGCGCACGACAAACCGGCCAGACCTGCTCCGATGACGGCTATCCGCTTTGTCACGACCACTTCGTCTTCTGCACGCCGCACCACGCTTGGCGACGCAAGTTCTTTTTACGGGATAGGCTGTATACGCGATATTAATCTGACCGGGACGCTGCGAATAACCCGAAGTCAACAGAACTGATTTTACCCGATGAGTTCAACTGCAACATCTCGTGATGGGAGCGATCGTTCGCCGGAACTTTTCGTCGCGTGAGCCGGGCCACCGCGCGCTCGATGCCTGGTGCCACCCGACTGGTCAGCGCCATGGGCAGCCCGGTTTCGAGGCATTGTCTCAGCAGGAGGCCGCGACCGCCTGAATACGCATGGAATTTCCGAATACGCACACGGATTGAGCGTGCGCTGATCGTGGCGTTGCCGGGCCGCGGAGCGGTGATGTCGAAGGCAGGACGCCGACGAAGAGAATCGATCGCCTGATGCTTCCCGACCACAACCTCAGGGAAACCTGACAACTCCTGTCAGTCCAACTTCTTGACCTGCCGCACCAAACTTCCGCGACCCCTCAAGTCGCGCTCAACTCGGGCGCGCGAATGATTCGTGCGGTCCGTCTACGGCCTTGCGGTCCAAACAGATCAGCGTGGCAGCAGCAGCCAGAGATCGAGGTCGAGGATCACGCCCTCTGCGTAGGCTCCATCGGCGGCCTTGTAGGGCAGGTCGGCGCAGCAGCGGTTCTTGACGGCGACGAGGCGCGTGCGCAGGGCGCCGACATCCGTGCGGCCGGGGATCTCGGCCTTCTCGAGGATTTCGCTCCACGCGTAGACCGTATCGCCGGCAAAGCACGGCGCAACGTGACGGCCGGCATTGATGGCCGCGACGTGGAAGGCATTGCCGAGACCGTTGAACGAGAGCGCTCGGGCCAGCGAGATGACGACGCCACCATAGACGATGCGCTTGCCGAAGCGGCCCTTGGCCTCGGTGTGCTGGTTGAAGTGAACCTTGGCCGTGTTCTGGTAGAGGCGCGTGGCGATCTGGTGCTCGGCCTCCTCCAGCGTCATGCCGTCGACATGGTCGATCTTCTCGCCGACCTCGTAATCACCCCACCGGTACGGCGAGCCGGCGAGTGCGAAGTCGTACTTCGAGATGTCGAGCTTGGGAACCGCGGCGCCGAGATCGGCGGGCGCCACGCGATCCGGCAGCTTCGGTGTCACCGCTTCAGGCGCCGGTGCCGACTTGTCGCGCTTCCTCACCATCACCCAGCGCACGTATTCGATCACCACCTCATCGCGCTGATTGCGGCCCGTGGAACGAACAAAAACGGTGCCCGTGTCACCGGCCGAGTTCTCCTTGAGCCCGATGACCTCGGAGACGGTGGCAAGGGTGTCGCCCGGATAGACCGGCTTCAGGAAGCGGCCGCCGGCATAGCCGAGATTGGCGACGGCGTTGAGCGAGATGTCCGGCACGGTCTTGCCAAACACGACGTGGAACGCGAGCAGGTCGTCGACCGGCGATTGCGGGTAGCCGACGGCGCGGGCGAAGGCGTCCGACGACTGCACGGCGAAGCGCGGACCATAAAGCCCGGTGTAGAGCGCCACGTCGCCCGCCGTCACCGTGCGCGGCGTCGCGTGGGTGAGGATCTGCCCGAACCTGAAATCCTCGAAGTAGTTGCCGGGGTTGGTCTTGGTGGCGCTCATGTCGTCTCGTTCCTGATCTCGGCTCGGATGCTGGCTCGTGGGGCGGCGCGCTCAGCCCGCGCTCATGGCGGCGATGGCGTCGGAGATGGCGACGGTGCGCTGTGCCATCACCATGTGCAGACGCTCGACCATCTTGCCGTCGACGGTGATGACGCCTTGCCTGGCGTTTTCGGGCTTGGCGAACTCGGCGATGATGCGCCGCGACCACTCGACCTCCTTGGCCGAGGGCGAGAAGGTCTCGTTCGCGACCGTGACCTGACTCGGGTGGATCAGCGTCTTGCCGTCCATGCCGAGCGTCCGGCCATGCTCGGCTTCCGCCCGGAAGCCTTCCTCGTCGCGGAAATCGTTGTAGACGCCATCGAGCACGTCGAGGCCGTAGGCGCGCGCGGCGACGATGCTCATCGACAGCCACGGCACCACAGCGAAGCGATCCTTGTAGGCGCGCGCGTGGCTCTCTTTCAGCAGGTCGTTGGTGCCCATGACGAGGCAGGTCAGGCGATGCTCGCGTTCGATTCCGGCCATGGCGATTTCGCGCACGTTGAGGATGGCGATCGGCGTCTCGATCATCGCCCACAGCATGGTCTTTTCCGGCGCATTGGCGCCGGTCAGCACCTTGGCCGCCGAGATGATGTCGCCCGGCCGGCCGACCTTCGGCACCAGGATCGCGTCCGGACCGGCGTCGGCCGCCGCGAACATGTCGTCGGCCCCCCACGGCGTGTCGAGACCATTGACGCGAATGATGAGCTCGCGCTTGCCGTAGCCACCGCTCTTGACCGCGGCGCACACCTTGTTGCGGGCGTCGACTTTGGCGTCCGGCGCGACGGCGTCCTCGAGGTCGAGGATCAGCGCGTCGGCGGCAATGGTCTTCGCCTTTTCGAGCGCGCGCTCGTTGGAGCCGGGCATGTAGAGAACGCTGCGGCGCGGACGAACCGTCATGATCGGACCTCGTGTCGGCGTGGATGGGAATTGCGGTCGGCTTTTTTGCGGCGCAACACTAGTCGGAGGTTCGGGAATTACAAGCCCACCAAGGTTGGTTATGCTCCCTCCTCCCGCCCTGCTCTCGCGCATCTCCGGCTTCGCACATGGCCCGCATCCTCGCCCTCTCCTCCTATGTCGCCTATGGCCACGTCGGCCTCGCCGCCATCGTGCCGGCCCTGCAGGCCATGCGCCACGAGGTGATCGCGATCCCGACCGTCGTGCTGTCGAGCCACAAGGGCTACGACACGGTGCGCGGCTTCCCGCTGACCGGCGAACAGATCGACGGGCTGATCGAGGCGCTGGCCGCCAATGGCTGGCTGGACGAGGTCGATGCCGTATTGACCGGCTACATGCCCTCGGCGGAGGTCGCCGGCAGCGTTGCCCGGGCGCTTGCCCACCTCGGTGCAGCCAACCCGGAAATCCTCTACCTGTGTGATCCGGTCCTCGGCGACGATCCGGGCGGCCTCTACGTCGGCGAGGATGTCGCTGTCGCCATGCGCGACCGCCTCGTCCCGCTCGCCGACATCGTGACGCCGAACCGCTTCGAACTCGCCTGGCTGTCCGGGCTGCCGGTCGATTCGCCGGCCGATGCCGACGCCGCCTCCGACGAGATCGGCGCCGACCTGCTGGTGGCGACCTCGATCCCCGCGGGCGAGCGCATGATCGCCAACGTCTACAGCACGCCCGAGCAGGCCGGCCGCGCCGAGCACGAGCGCTTTCCGCAGGTCCCGCACGGCACCGGAGACCTGTTCGCGGCGCTGCTGCTCGGGCACATGCTGGACGGCTGCGACGCCGCCGATGCCACGTCACGCGCCACAGCGGGCGTGCGCCTCGTCATCGAGGCGAGCCTCGACACGGACGAACTGCGCCTGACCGGAAACCTCGAGGCCGTCGTCAACGCCGAGCAGCCGTGGGTGCCGGACGTCTGACGCGCGGCGGACCCCGACTCACCTGTCACCGGGGTGAGCCCCAACAGACCGAGGCAAATTCGGAGCCGGGAAATCGGATTAAACCGGCGCAAACAAAGCTTTTCATGGTTATGGCGAAAACCCTACACTGCCGCCGTCCCCGCTGACATGCGTCACTAACGTGCCTTTCGCCGCCGCCTCCGCGACGCCAATCTGGCGAACGCGCCAAGGCTGGCCGGGCGAAAGCCAAGACAAAAGAGCTGGCCTGCGGGGATCGGGGAGAGTGAAAATGGCGACTGCGACGACTATCGACAGCGGCTCTGCGAGCCCCGTCGGCCGGGACATCATGGCGTCGTTCGTCGTCTTCCTCGTCGCCCTGCCGCTCTGCATGGGCGTCGCCATCGCCTCCGGCATGCCGCCGACCGCAGGCATCATCACCGGCATCATCGGCGGGCTTGTGGTGGGCTTCATCGCCGGTTCGCCGTTGCAGGTGAGCGGACCGGCGGCGGGTCTCACCGTGCTCGTCTACGATCTCGTGCACCTGCACGGCATCGAGATGATCGGCGTGATCGTGCTGTTCGCGGGCCTGATCCAGCTCGCCGCCGGACAGGCCAAGCTCGGCCAGTGGTTCCGCGCCGTCTCTCCGGCCGTCATCCACGGCATGCTCGCCGGTATCGGCGTCCTGATCTTCGTGTCGCAGTTCCACGTCATGTTCGACGGTAAGCCGTTCGGCACCGGCATCCAGAACCTCGTCAACATCCCGCGCGCGTTCATCGACGCAGTGCGCATCGGCGACTCGCACCTGACCGCCGGCGAGATCGGCCTGCTCACCATCACCACCATCGTCGGCTGGGGCTACCTCACGCCGAAAAGCTGGCGCATCGTCCCGGCCCCCCTCGTCGGCGTTCTGCTCGCCACATTCGTCGCCGCCGTTTTCCACGTCGACGCCATCAAGTTCATCGAGGTGCCCTCCAACATCCTCGAAGTCACGCTGCTGCCGACACCCGAACGGCTGATGCGCATCGTCGAGCCGGCGATCCTGCTCGGCGCCGTATCGATCGCCTTCATCGCCTCGGCCGAGACGCTGCTGTGCGCCACCGCCGTCGACCAGATGCACACGGGCGCCCGCACGCGTTACAACAAGGAGCTGAAAGCGCAGGGCATCGGCAACATGGCCTGCGGGCTGCTCGGCGTGCTGCCGATGACCGGCGTCATCGTGCGCTCGGGTGCCAACGTCGAGGCCGGCGCCACGACCCGGCTTTCGGCCATCATGCACGGCGTCTGGCTGTTGCTGTTCGCGACCCTGCTGCCATTCACGCTGGCCTACGTTCCGGTCGCCGCCCTCGCCGCGGTGCTGGTCTACACCGGCTTCAAGCTGGCCTGGCCGACGAAGATCGTGAAGGAGCTGCTCAAGTACGGGAAATCCGAGGTTGCGATCTACTTCGTCACGGTGTTCGCGATCGTCGGCATGGATCTGCTGCGCGGCGTGCTGCTCGGCCTCGGGCTCTCCATCGTCAAGCTGATCTGGGTGTTCTCGCATCTCGCCATCCGCAAGGAAGCGGGCGAGGCCAAGCGCATCGATCTGCATCTGGAAGGCGCGGCGACGCTGATCCGCCTGCCCGTTCTGGCGACCACGCTCGAGGAGTTGCCGGCCGGGGCCGAGGTGCACGTCCACATCGGCGAGCTGACCTACATCGATCACGCCTGCATCGACCTTCTGACGAGCTGGGACCGCCAGCACCAGGCTTCAGGGGGCTCACTGACCATCGAGTGGGACGAGCTGGCGCAGAAGTATCATTCACGCCGCAGCGGGGCACAAAAGGCGCCAGCCTGATGCCAGCGCCGTTATTTGCCGAACCCGTACCGTTGAAATTGCAGCCGCGCAATCGGATATAACCGGGCGACCGGCGGACGCGCGCCTGCGCTCGCCGACCGGCTGCCGAGCTGTCTCCAACGAGAACCAGGATCCGCAACCATGGCGCTGTTCCCCGAGCACCTGACCGACCGCTACCGCCGCTTCAAGATCCGCCATTTCGCTCCCAACTACGAGCAGTACGCGGAGCTCGCCGAGTTCGGCCAGACCCCGGATGTCATGGTGATCTCGTGCTGCGACAGCCGCGTCGATCCCGAGACGATCTTCTCGGCCAAGCCAGGCGAGCTGTTCGTGATGCGCAACGTGGCGAACCTCGTGCCTCCGTTCGAGACCGGCGGCCGCTTCCACGGCGTCTCTGCGGCGCTCGAGTTCGCCGCGTTGAACCTGCGCGTCAAACATATCGTCGTCATGGGCCACGCCGGCTGCGGCGGCGTCAAGGCGGCGCTGGAGCACTCAGCGGCGAAGCAGACCGAGGACATGTTCATCTCGAAGTGGATGTCGATGCTGGCGGACGCGCGTCTCAACGTGCTCGCCGCGCACCAGGGCGCGACACAGAAGGAGCGTCTGCGCGCGCTCGAACTCGAGGGCATCAAGACGTCGCTGGCGAACCTGCGCACCTTCCCGTGCGTTCAGGCGCTGGAAGCCAAGGGCCGGCTCGGCCTGCACGGCGTCTATTTCGACATCGCCACCGGCGGGCTGATGATCCTCAACCAGCAGACCGGCGAGTACTACGGCCTGTAGTACGCATTCGCGCGATGCCGCACATCGCAGCGACGCATGCGCACCACCTGTTAGGCAAACTCGTCCGTAGCATTGGTCATCCGCTCCCGTCTGTTCTAGTCGTACCGTCCGGCAGAGGATCTTCTTCCGGGTGGACGCATCGTGACGCTTGCGAACAGAACCGTTGGCGACGCAGCACCGGCGTATGACGCGATCGTCATCGGTTCCGGTTACGGCGGCGGCGTTGCCGCCTCGCGTCTCGCGCGCATGGGGCTGCGCGTCGCCGTGCTCGAACAGGGCCGGCTGCTGCGCCCCGGCGACTTCCCGACGAGCGCGAAGGCGCGCCGCCGTGAAACCCGTCTCGCCGGCATCGCACCGAAGGTCGGCGATCCGGCCGGGCTCTATTACCTCTCGGTCGGCAAGGGCATCACCGTGTTCGGCGCCTCCGGCGTCGGCGGCGGCTCGCTCGTCAACGCGGGCGTCGTGCTGCGGCCCGACTTCGACCGCCTGCGAACGTGCCGCTGGCCGGAGCTGGTGGTGGCCGATGGCCTGCTGCGCGAAGGGCTGTCGCGCGCGGAAGCCATGCTCGGCGTCGCGCCGGTTCCGCAGCCGGAACGCTTCGCCAAGTATCACGGCATGCGCAGGCTGGCGGCGGCTGCCGGGCGCCCGTTGCAGACACCTTCGATGACCATCGCCCATCGCCCCGGCGAGAACGCCGCCGGGGTCATGCAGTATGCCTGCCGTTACTGCGGCGACTGCTGGTCGGGCTGCAACCTCGGCGCCAAGATCACTACCGGCAACAGCTATCTGACCGACGCCGCCGACCACGGCGCCGAGCTGTTCAGCCAGAGCCCGGCGCGCTCCATCGCCAAGACCGCCAGCGGCTGGGAGGTCATCGCCGAGGACCTGTCGCGCGCGGGCGTCACGCACCGCATCAGGGCGAACATCGTCGTGCTCGCCGCGGGCACGCTCGGCACCAACGAGCTGCTGCTGCGCGCGCGCGAAAAGGACCTGCCGCTGTCGGCGCGGCTCGGCGAGCGGTTCTCGGCCAACGGTGACGATCTCGTCATCGCGAGCGACCTGCCGGAACCCGTGCGCGCCGTCGCCACCGGCTTTCCCTCGCAGGCGCCACGCGAGGCCTCGCCGATCGGTCCGCACTCCATGGCGCTGATCGACCTCGCCGACGAGACCGGTCCGCTGTGGGTCCACGACGGCACCATGCTGACCGTGATGGCCGGCCTCGCGCCGCTGAAGAACCTGCTGCAACTGAAGCTCGGCGCGGCGCTGCAGATCGTGCGCCAGGGCATCTACGGCACCAAGCTCTCACGCACGCAGCTGCTCTACGTGGTCGGCCACGACGACGCGGGCGGGCGGCTGAAGCTCAAGGACGGGCACGTGGTGGTCGAGTGGCCGGAGTACGGCACGGCGCCGGAGCGGCTGCGCGCGGAAGAGCGAATCAAGGCGATCGTCGAGAAGGCCGGAGGCGAGTTCCAGACCAACCCGTTCACCATGCGCGCGTTCGGGGGCAACCGCATCATCGCGCACCCGCTCGGCGGCTGCGGCATGGGCGAGACGGCCGAGACGGGCGTGATCGCGCACGACGGCCGCGTGTTCGACCCGGGCGCCGGCCCGGCCAGCGTGCACGACGGGCTCTACGTGTGCGACGGCGCGGCGCTGCCCTCCGCCCTCGGCGTCAGCCCGCTCCTGACCATCACCGCGCTCGCCGAGCGCGCCATGATGCTCGCCGCCCGGCGCATGGGCCGCGACCTCGACATCTCCACCAGCCCCGCCGCCCGCCCGCTCCGCGATGCAGCGATGTAGTGGGGGCGCCGGGAGCCGAACGCACTCCGCGTCCGCTCGTGACCCGGAGCACGATAAGGCGTTGTCGGACGTTGCGGCGCCGGGCCGCGTCCGGTTACGGTGGGAGCGATCGGGGGGAGTGTAGGAGGTAGCGGTCAAGGACTTAGTGTTCTGGCAACTCGGAACCCCTGGTAGTAGAAGAGCCGGCCCTCGGCGGCGGCGTACCCAGTACGGAAGCTGGAGCGGAGAGTATCCGGCTTACTGATCAAGCTACCACCGCGCACGACCCGAAGACTGCAGTTTCCAGTCTCCCTGGCGCTGCCGTCGCCCGGGTTGCCCTCGTTTCCGTCGTTCCAGCAATCCTCGGTCCACTCCCACACGTTGCCGTGGACTTGATAGAGCCCCCAGGGGTTGGGACTGAAGCTATCGACGGGGACAGTCCGCTGGCGATGCTCGCCTTTGCTGCCGCCGCCGGCATAGACATAACTGCTGTTGTAATTGGCCTCCCCCGCCGTGATCGCCGAGCCCCACCAGAACGGTGTCGAGGTGCCAGCCCGCGTCACATACTCTCGCTCGGCATCGCTGAGCAGGCGATAGGGTTTGCCCGTTTTTCTCGACAGCCACACTGCATAGGACTTGGCGTCATCCCAGTTCACGTGGATGACGGGGCGCGTGCCGCGGCCCCAGCCTTCATCGCTCGGCCGGTAGCCATCGCAGCTGCCGTCGGCCACGCAGGCGTCCCATTCGTCGAACGTTACGGAGAACTTGGCAACCGCGAACGACCTGCCGATGGTAACTTCGACCTGCGGCATTGTCTGGCCTTTCTGCCAGTCCAGACCCGGCTCGCTATCGGGCGACCCCATCTTAAAGGTGCCTGCCGGCACCACGACCATTTCTGGGCAGAAGGGGCATAGTTCTCCGTCGAGAAGCCGATCTTTGAAGCCAATGCCTGACCCAGCCATATCGCGGCGTTCGCCTTTCTTGTCCGTCAGGAGGGCTGCGATGCGCTGCTGCTCGGCGTACAACTCCCCCGCAAGGCGTTGGTCTCTTCGCGAATCGGTATTGAACCTTTCTATCGCTTGCCTTCCGGCCTGCTCTTTCTCAGGATCGCGCTGTGGTACATCCGTGAATGGCTCGTTATGTTGTGGGAATGGCCACCAACTTGGTCCGCCAATCTGGTGTGAGCCAATCCACCCAATCACCAGTAAGGCTGCGACCGCCGCTGCGATCTTTGCTATCGTAGTGGGACCATGTTGTAACTGATCCACCTTGGCGGCGCCCGACGGCGGCTCATGACGATGCCGCCTCCGCATCGTCATCGCGCCGTAGTCATTTGGTCCGCTTGTTCCTTTGGAAAGGAGCAACCAAAGTTCGAGTGTCACATAAAGCAAGGCAACGAACATTTCCTGGCGTGCGGCTGATAAGAACCCGCCAAGCATGGCCGGAGGTACCGCGAACCACCCTGAAATATTGAGATCGTGCAGACGCTTGACGGCCAATGCAGGCCCGATCCAAAATTGCAGTAGAGACCACGGAATAACAATCGGCAATAGCACGATTGATAGGTCGGTTCGAACACCGGATACCCCTTGCAACGCTCCAATCGCAAACGCTAGCAGCAGGGGGGACCACATCAATAGCGATCCTCCGAGAAATGCTGCGCGACCAATCCTGCCGTTGAATGAAAACATAAGCCGAGCAAGCGTCAGCGGCCTGACTTCGGAACAACGTTTATCGGACTGCGAACAGGTCTTGTTGCCAGTACCTTCAGGTGCCACGGACCCGACATTTGCTGCTGGCCGGCTCGGCAACATCAGCCTTAATTGTTGCAGTACGTCTGCGAGACGCTCTCTGTCTGCGTTCGTGGGCTTGAGTATGGCTCCGTGCTTGACCTGCTGGCCAAGCCTTTCCAGTTGCTCGATGCTCATGTTGTGGTCGCTGGCAGCGAGCGACGCCAACAGGTCGTCGTCAGTCTCAGGAACAAATCCGCACTCGCAAGGCGTGAACGCGCCATGCTTTAAATTCCCGCATCGGATACAGAGAGCGGTAGTCACTTGAGGCCCCACCTTGTCTCAAGGCACGCCGTCGGATCAAGAGTTACGAGCGCGTTCGACGACGCTCTGATCTCTTGCCCCAGCCCCTCGCCACCCCGAGTTTCGGCTAATCTACCAAGGACCGGACGAACAGCAAGGACCGCAAGGGCGGCCCGGCAACGGCAGCTAGTGGCCCATAGCCGACCCAGCTCGCGCTAAGGCTTCGCGCCCACCACCCCAGCCCCGCCCCTTGCCTTCTCGATGGCGGGGATCACCTGCTTCTCAAGGCTCTCGCGGCTGATCGGGCCGACGTGCTTGTAGACGATGCGGCCAGAGCCATCGACGACGAAGCTCTCCGGCATGCCGTAGACGCCCCACTCGATGGCGCCGCGCCCGATCGGGTCGACGCCGACCGCGGCATAAGGGTTGCCATAGCGGCCGATGAAGCGGCGCGCGGCGTCCGTGGTGTCCTTGTAGTTGACGCCGTAGACCGGCACGCCTGTCCGCTTGGCCAGGTCGATCAGGTGCGGGTGCTCCTGCACGCACGGGATGCACCACGAGGCCCAGAAGTTGACGACCGACACCTGCCCCTTGCCGAGGTCGGCGCTGGTGAAGCCCGCCACCGGCTTGCCCGCGTCCACCAACCCTTCGAGCGGCTCGAACTGCGTCTGCGGCGCGGGCTTGCCGATCAGCGCCGAGGGCAGCTTCTGCGGGTCGCCCGCGAACAGCGCGAAATAGAACAGCCCCGCGAGCGCGAGGAACAGCAGCGCCGGCAGCATGACCATGAACCGCGACCGCTTCGGCGCATCGCCCCCGGCCGTGCGGCCCGCTGAATTTTCGCCTGCGCTGCTCATGCCTGCTGGTCCTGCTAGTTTTTCACTGTCGCGGTCTGCGCGCTGGATGGCCGGGTGGGGCCCGGCCATGACGAATGATGGAGAACGGTGGTTGCATCAGCCGCGCGAGCGGCGGCGCACTCCGCGCGCTTCGAGTTCCGTCAGCAGCGCGCGCTGGCGGCGGCCATCCCACAGCAGCCACGCGACCAGCACCGCGAGCACGAAGGCGACGGCGCCATACGAAGCCCAGATGAAACCGGCGTGCGGTCCAAGGTCCATATCTTCGGGTCCCTTTTCAAGTGAAGGCCAGGGGACTGGTCCCCTGGACCCCGATTTGGTGGCGCCGCCGATTCACGCCGCGCGAAGACGCGCTGCGATCGGGGGCGTTACTCCGCCTGCACCTCGCGGCCACGCGCGGCGCGCTCCACCTCGGCCATGCGGAGCGCCTTGACGCGGCGGCGCCAGATCTCGTTGCGCATGCCCTTCATGTGCAGCGCGAAGAACAGCAGCGAGAAACCGACCGCGTTGACCATCAGCGGATAGAGAATCGACGAGTGGATCGCCGGCCCGCCCATTTTCACGACGCTGGCCGGCTGGTGCAGCGTGTTCCACCAGTCGACCGAGAACTTGATGATCGGCAGGATGACGACGCCGACAAGGCCGAACACCGCCGTCTGCTTCGCCGCCATCGCCTCGTCGTCCAGCGAGGAACGCAGAGCCATCAGGCCGAGATAGAGAAAGAACAGGATCAGCACCGAGGTCAGCCGCGCGTCCCACACCCAGTAGGTGCCCCACATCGGCTTGCCCCACAGCGAGCCCGTGACCAGCGCCAGCAGCGTGAAGGCGGCGCCGATGGGAGCGGCGGCCTTGGCCGAGACGTCGGCAAGCGGATGCCGGAACACCAGGAGGCCGAAGCTCGAAATGGCGATCATCAGGTAGCCCATCATGCCGAGCCAGGCCGAGGGCACGTGGATGAACATGATCTTGACCGTCTCGCCCTGCTGGTAGTCAGGCGGGGCGACGAAAAAGGTCAGGTAGAGGCCATAGGCGATCACGGCCGCCGCCAGAATGGACAGCACGGGCAACAGCTTGTCCGACAGCTTCATGAACTGCGTCGGGTTGGCCAGCCGCTGCGTCCAGGTCTGCGCAGGGAGTTCGGTACGGGTTTCGGTGCTCATGGTTCCCTGATCTAGAGCCTGATCGGCTGAGATGGAGATCGGAAGAGCGTCGTGTAGGGAAAGAGTGTAGATCTCGGTGGTC
>CALFEM010000207.1 GCA_937950105.1 uncultured Alphaproteobacteria bacterium
CACCAGCAGGCGCGAATTGTAGGTCGACGACATCACGGCGCCATAGGCCCCCGCCGTCATCACCGCCATCAGGTCGCCCGCCTTGAACGGCGGCAAGGTGCGCTCGGTCGCCAGATAGTCGCCCGTCTCGCAGACCGGTCCGACAACGTCCTGCATCACCGCCGGCTGGTGCGCGAGTGCTTCCTCGAGCGGCCAGATCTCGTGATACGCCTCGTACAGCGTCGGACGGATCAGATCGTTCATGGCGGCGTCGACGATGGTGAAGGTGCGGTCGGCGCCCTCCTTCACGAAGATGGTGCGCGTGACGAGAATGCCGGCATTGCCGACGATCATGCGGCCCGGCTCCATGACGATCTTCAGGCCGAGATCGCCGAGCGTTTCCTTGACAACGCGGGCATACTCGTCGGGGTGCGGCGGTACCTCGTTGGCGCCGCGATAGGGCACGCCGAGGCCGCCACCGATGTCGAGGTGGGCGAGCTGGTGCCCTTGGCCACGCAACTCGAGGGCGAGTTCGCGCATCAGGCGGAAGGCGGCGCGGAACGGCGCCAGATCGGTGATCTGACTGCCGATGTGCATGTGGATGCCGGTGGCGGCGATGCCCGGCAGGTCGCGCGCTTCCGCGTAGAGTGCAGCGGCGTCGTTGAACGGAATGCCGAACTTGTTCTCAGCCTTGCCGGTCGAGATCTTGGCGTGGGTTTTGGCGTCGACGTCGGGATTCACGCGCAACGCAACGTGCGCGGTGCGGCCCATTTCGGACGCGACAGCGCTCAGCGCCCGCAGTTCCGGCTCGCTCTCGACGTTGAAGCCGAGGATGCCCTCGGAGAGCGCGTAGGCCATCTCGTCGCGCGTCTTGCCGACGCCAGCGAAAATGATGCGGTCGGCCGGCACCCCCGCAGCCCGCGCGCGGCGCAACTCGCCCTCGGACACCACGTCCATGCCAGCGCCGAGCCGCGCCATGGTCGCCAGCACCGCCTGGTTGGAGTTGGCCTTCACGGCGAAACAGATCAGCGCGTCCTGGCCCTGGAACGCTTCCGCCAGCACCCGGTAGTGCCGCTCCAGCGTGGCGGTCGAGTAGCAATAGAACGGCGTGCCGACCTCGCGGGCGATCGCCGCCAGCGAGACATCCTCGGCGTGCAGTACGCCGTCGCGATAATGGAAATGATGCATGAGGGATCAGCCGAAAGCGCGCGCGGGATTGCGTTCGGCCGGACCTAGCCGAGACACGGCGCGAAGGCGAGCGAAACTTAGCGGATCAGGCCGTCGAGGATGAAGCCACGGTGCGGCTTGGGCCCGGCAGCGGACTTCGGCCCGGCGGCAGCGGCGTCCGGCGAGGTCGCCTCGCCGGCAGCTTTCGCCTCGGCCGGGGCTTCCAGCGAGCCGCGCACGCCGCAGCCGGCCAGCAGCAGCGGCAGCAGCAGGAGAACGGCGCTTTTCTTCACCAGACCGGACAATCTTCACCTATCGGGTCACGCGTGGATGGCGCCTCCCGCAGCACGGCTGGCGGGAACGCCCGTCCGGGTGCGGGCCATGGGGGTCGTTCTAGCCCGCCTTGGCCGCCTTTTCCAACCGCTTGAGCCAGCTCTTGGCCATTTTGGTGACGTTCTGTGGCGCGGTTCCCCCATAGCTGGTTCTGCTCTTGACCGAGCTTTCGACCGACAGAACCGAGAAAACGTCCTTCGAGATGCGCTTCTCGATCTTCTGCATGGCGTCCAGCGGAAGGTCCCACAGCTCCAGCCCCCGCTTCTCGGCCTCCTTCACGATGGCGCCGGTGACGTGGTGCGCCTCGCGGAACGGCAACTTCAGCGTCCGCACCAGCCAGTCGGCGAGGTCGGTCGCGGTCGAATAGCCGCGCCCGGCCGCCGCCGCCATACGCTCCGGCACGGGTTCCAGCTCGGCCACCATGCCGGTCATCGCCGCCACGGCGACCGCGTAGTTCGTCAGCGCGTCGAAGGTCTGCTCCTTGTCCTCCTGCATGTCCTTGGAATAGGTTAGCGGCAGACCCTTCATGACCATGACGAGGCCCTGGAAGGCGCCGGCGATGCGGCCGACCTTGGCGCGGCAGAGTTCGGCCGCGTCGGGGTTGCGCTTCTGCGGCATGATCGACGAGCCGGTGGTCCAGCGGTCGGTGAGCGTGACGAAGCCGAACTGCGGCGTCATCCAGATGACGATTTCTTCCGACAGCCGCGACAGGTGCACCGCGGAGATGGTGGCGGCGGCCATCGCCTCGAGTGCGAAATCGCGGTCCGAGACGCCGTCGAGCGAATTGGCGGTCGGCCGGTCGAAGCCGAGCGCTTCGGCGGTCATGTGCCGGTCGATGGGGAACGAGGTTCCCGCCAGCGCCGCCGAGCCGAGCGGGCATTCGTTCATGCGCTTGCGGGCGTCGGCGAAGCGGGCGCGATCGCGGCCGAACATTTCGACATAGGCGAGCAGATGGTGGCCGAAGGTGACGGGCTGCGCCGGCTGGAGATGCGTGAAGCCGGGCATGACGACGGCGGCGTGCGTCAGCGCCTTTTCCGCAAGCGTTTTCTGCAGCGCGAGCAGGGCGGCGTCGAACGCGTCCAAAGCGTCGCGTACATACATCCTGAAATCGAGCGCCACCTGATCGTTGCGCGAGCGCGCCGTGTGCAGGCGTCCGGCTGCCGGGCCGATGATCTCGGCCAGGCGGCTCTCGACGTTCATGTGGATGTCTTCCAGCGCCACCTGGAAGTTGAACTTTCCGGCCTCGATCTCGCCGGCGATCTGGTCGAGCCCCCTGGCGATCTCACGAGCATCTGATTTCGTGATGATGCCGTTCTCGGCCAGCATGGCGGCGTGGGCTTTCGAGCCCCGGATGTCTTGGGGCGCCAGCGCCTTGTCGAAGCCGATCGAGGCATTTATTCGCACCATCAGCTCGGACGGTGACATCTCGAAGCGGCCGCCCCACATCTTGTTCGCTGCTTTTTCGGTCACGGGCGTCGGGCTCCTCGGCACTGGCGGAAGGGTGGCTGTCGGGTCGGTTGCGAACGGCGAGAGCCCGATCGCCAGAGATGGGAGCTTCTGGCTTCCATCGAAGGCGTTAATCGGCCTCTCGAACGGCGAGAGCCCGATCGTCTGAGATGGGAGCTTCCGGCTTCCATCGAAGGCGTGAATCGGCCTCTCGAACCAAACAGGAAACAACGAATGCGCGTACTGCCTTTGCTCGGTCTCGCTGCCGCCGCCGTCGCCGTGGCGGCGGTATACGTCAGCCGTGGCGGACCTGACAACGCCGGTCAGGTCGGGGCGGCGCCGGTCGCCCCCGCGGCAGTGGGCGCGGCGGCCCCGGCTGCGAAGCTCAACCAGGGCAAGATGACGGCGTTCGTCTACAAGAGTGCCGCCGAGCCGGTGCCCCAGTTCCCGTTCTACGACGCCGCGCAGGTGACGAAGACCATCGCCGACAAGAAGGGCAAGGTGGTGCTGCTGAACCTGTGGGCGACGTGGTGCGGGCCGTGCCGCGAGGAGATGCCGTCGCTCGACCGGCTGCAGAAGGCCATGGGGTCCGACAAGTTCGAGGTGATGGCCGTCAGCGTCGACAAGAACGGCTTCGAGACGGCGAAGAAGTTCCTCGACGGCCTCGGCGTGCAGTCCCTCGCCTACTACTCGGACCCGACCGGGCGCGCGCCGTCACAGGTGAAGGCCATCGGCATGCCGGCGACACTGCTGATCGACGCGGACGGCCGCGAGGTCGGCCGCCTCATGGGCCCCGCCGAATGGGACAGCCCCGACGCCAAGCGCCTGATCGAAGCGATGCTGCGATAGGGGCGGGCGAGGGCGGGGTGGGGGCGGCTTTTGACCCACTGCTGTCATCGCGGGGCTTGTCCCCGCGATCCATTCCTCCGCGCACT
>CALFEM010000208.1 GCA_937950105.1 uncultured Alphaproteobacteria bacterium
CTGACCGTGGCAAAGCTGCCGAGCGGTACCGTCTCGCCGTTGGTGTTGCGCACGCGGATCTTGAGGATGTCCGACGGCTCAAGCCGGAACTTCGAATCCGCCTGCGCGGTGACGCGGAACGTGCGCCCGATCAGGTTGAAGTCGTTGACGTAGGCCGAGCCGAGATAGGTCTGCAGCGAGCTGAAGACGTCGGGCACCCGGATGCCGAGCAGTTGCGCCTTGGTGCGGTCGATATCGAGATAGATCTGCGGCGTCGACGTTTCGAACAGCGAGAATACGCGCTGCACACCCGGCGTCTGCGCCGCCTTGCCCATCATCGCGAATACGGAGCGCTGCAGCTCGTCGGATCCGAGGCCGCGACGATCCTCGATCATCATGCGGAAGCCGCCCGCGGTGCCGATGCCGCGCACCGGCGGCGGCTGCACGACGACGATCATGCCGTCCGGGATCGTCGCCATCCGCTTCTGCAGGTTGCCCATAATGGCGCCGACCTGACGCCCCGGATCGCCGGCGCGATCCTTGAACTCTTCGAGGACCACGAACACCGCGCCCGAGTTCGGGGCACTGGTGAAGGTCGCGCCGGAGAAGCCGACGATGTTGACCGCGTGCGCGACACCCGGAACCTTCAGCGCCTCCTCGACGATCTTCTTGTTCACCTCGTCCGTGCGGGCGAGCGAGGCGCCACCCGGC
This sequence comes from uncultured Alphaproteobacteria bacterium, assembly GCA_937950105.1. Classification (GTDB taxonomy): domain Bacteria; phylum Pseudomonadota; class Alphaproteobacteria; order Rhizobiales; family Hyphomicrobiaceae; genus JAEUMD01. Next base: position 691 of record CALFEM010000208.1, read on the forward strand.
AGCTGCGTGGCGATGATGAGATAGCCGACGTCGAGCTGCGGAATGAAACCGACCGGCGTCTTGCGGAACTCGTTGAGACCGAACGCGAGGATGCCGGCATAGGCCACCAGCATCACCACCGCGATGCGCACCAGTCGCGAGGTCAGCCAGCCGTAGCCGTTGCCGAGCTTCTCGAAGCCCCAGTTGAAGGCACGGAAGAACGCGTGAACCGGCCACAGCAGGATGCTGCCGCGACCGCCGTGGCCGTTGGTGTGCGGCTTCAGCAGAATGGCGCACATGGCTGGTGAAAGCGTGAGCGACACGACCAGTGAAATGATGGTGGCGCCGGCGATGGTCAGCGCGAACTGCTGGTAGAAGGCGCCGGATATGCCGGTAATGAAGGCCGACGGGATGAACACCGCGCACAGAACCAGAGAGATTGCGATCAGTGCAGCGCCGACCTCGTCCATGGTCTGCTTGGCAGCCTCGCGCGGCGCCAGTCCGGCAGCGATATTACGTTCGACGTTCTCCACCACGACGATGGCATCGTCGACGACGATACCGATCGCGAGCACCAGGCCGAACAGCGACAGGTTGTTCAGCGAGAAGCCGAACATCGCCATGAAGAAGAACGTCCCGATCAGCGAGATCGGAATCGCGACGATCGGGATCACCGCGGCGCGCCACGTCTGCAGGAACAGGATGACGACGAGCACGACCAGCAGTACCGCTTCGCCGATCGTCGTCACCACCGCATCGACGGACTGGCGGATGAATTCGGTCGGGTTGTAGATGATCGTGTACTTGAGGCCTTCCGGAAAGTCTTTCGACAGCTCGTCCATCTGTGCCTTGATGGCGTCTGCCGTCGCCAGCGCGTTGGAGCCCGGCCGCTGAAAGATGCCGAGGCCGATGGCCGGATCGCGATCGAGGTACGAGTTGCGGCCGTAGTCCTGCGCGGCGAGTTCGACGCGCGCCACATCGCGCAACCGCACGACCGCGTTGTCGCCCTGCTTGACGACGACGTCGCCGAACTGTTCGGGATCGCGCAGTCGCCCGAGCGTGCGCACGGTGAGCTGGAAGGCACCCGGCTGCGGCACCGGCGGCTGGTTGAGAATGCCCGATGCCACCTGCACGTTCTGGCCCTGCAGCGCCGTCACCACGTCACCCGCGGTCAGATCGAGCGACTGCAGGCGCTCCGGATCGAGCCACACGCGCATCGAGTAATCGCGGCTGCCGAACACCGTGATCGAGCCGACGCCGTCGATGCGGCTCAGCGTGTCGGTCACCTGGGTATTGGCGTAGTTCGAGATGAACAGCGTGTCGCGCGACTTGTCGGGCGAATAGAGATGTACGACCATCATCAGGTCGGGCGAAGCCTTGGCCACCGTCACGCCGATGTTGCGCACGTCGGCAGGGAGGCGCGGCTGCGCTACCGCGACACGGTTCTGCACCTGCACCTGCGCCACGTCGAGATTGGTGCCGAGTTCGAACGTCACGGCGATGGAGAAGCTTCCGTCGCTGGTCGAGTTCGAGGTGATGTACAGCATCTGCTCGACGCCGTTGATCTGCTGCTCGAGCGGGGCGACGACGGTTGCCGCGACCACGTCGGCGCTGGCGCCGGGATACTGGCCGGAGACGTTGATGGTCGGCGGCGCGATGTCGGGATACTGCGCCACCGGCAGGCGTCCGTACGATACGGCACCGAGGATGACGAAGACGATCGACACCACGCTCGCGAAGATCGGGCGGTCGATGAAGAAATGCGAGAGCTTCATGCCCGCCGTCTCCTGCTGATGAGGTGCAGCAGGCGCACCTCGAAAAATGCATGCGTCACGCGCCGGGTCTGCACCGCGCCGGGCGTCGGGCCTCAGTTGCGCTTCGCGGCGGGCTCGACAGGCGCCTGTGCCGTGGCAATGGTGCCTTCTTTCGGCGATACGGGATTGCCGGGGCGAACACGCATCAACCCCTTGATGACGACCCGCTGCTCCGGCGTGAGACCGCTCTTGACGACGCGCAAGCCGTCGACCACGGCGCCGAGCGTGACATAGGCCGGCCGGGTGATCTTCTTGCCGTCCTTGTCATCGACGACGAGGACGAACTTGCGCGCCTGCTCGGTGCCGATCGCCTCGTCGGGCACCAGCAGCGCTTCGGCCGGTGGCGCCGCGTCGAGTTCGATGCGGCCGAACATGCCGGGCGTCAGCTTGCCACTCGGATTGGGGAACTCCGCGCGCATGCGGATCACGCCGGCCGTTCGGCTGATGGTATTGTCGATGAACTCGATGCGCCCCTCCAGCGCGAACTTGTCCTCGTCGATCAGCTTCAGCCTTACCGGCACGTTGGGCTTCAGCGTCGCCGCCTCGCCATGCACGGCGATGAAACGCAGGTAGGCCGTCTCGTCGACGGTGAACTCGAAGCGGATCGGGTCGACGGACTGCACGGTCGCCAGCAGGGTCGTGCTGGTGGAGCTGCCGCCGACGACGACGTTGCCGGGCGAGACGCGGCGATCACCGATCCGGCCGGCGACCGGTGACCTCAGTTCCGTGAACTCGAGATCGAGTTCGGCCTGGCGCACCGCCGCTTCCTGCGCGGTCACCGACGAGCGGGCGACCCGCTCGGCCTGCACGCGCTGGTCGAGCGTCTGCTCCGAGATTACGGTACCGCGCTTCAGGTTCTCGCCGCGCTCGAGGTTGCTCTGGGCGAAGGCGAGGTTGGCCTTGGCCTGCTCGAGTTGCGCTTTGGCCTGTTCCAGCGTCGCCTGGAACGGCCGACGGTCGATGGTGAACAGCAGCTGGCCCTTGTCGACGCGCTGGCCATCGCGAAAGTGGATTTCGTCGAGGTAGCCGGAAACGCGCGCACGGATCTCGACGCTGTCGACGGCGACGAACCGCCCGACGAACTCGGATTTCTCTGCGACCACCTTGCGAACCGGCGGGGAGACGATGACCTCGGGCGGCGGCGGGGCCCCCTGCGCCTGTGCCGCCGGCTTCGGCTGGTCGCACGCCGCGAGCACCGATACGAACGACGCCAACACGGCGGCAGTTGCGAAACGCAGACGCGGCTTCAGCATGGTCGCCTCGGATTCGACACGTGCGCCGCAGGGCTGTAGGCGCCGTGTGTTGATTAATGCCGCGTCAGCCGCATTAATAGATCGGAAGAGCACACGTCTGAACTCCAGTCACTTAGGCATCTCGT
>CALFEM010000209.1 GCA_937950105.1 uncultured Alphaproteobacteria bacterium
ACGAGATGCCTAAGTGACTGGAGTTCAGACGTGTGCTCTTCCGATCTAGCGTCGACAATCCGTCGAAGATCTACGACGCGACCAAGGACAAGGACCTCAGCACCAGCTTCACCACGGCAGAATGGTCGTCCAATGGCTCGCGCCAGCTCACCTGGCAGATCCCGATCGTCGAGCCGGTGCGTGTGCGCGAGATCGAGTTCGGCCGCAGCGGTGGCGGCGACTCGCGCGACACACCCGACGGCCAGTGCATTCCGGAATGCGGAGATTTCGAATCCTTCCCTTGGACCATCCGCATCAACGGTCAACTGGCGCATTCGCTCAACGCCAACCGCATCTCGGCGCTGATCCCGAAGCCCGGCGAGGTCGAGCACTGGATCCTGAAGAACGGTGGCGGTGGCTGGGATCACCCGATCCATCTGCACTTCGAGGAAGCGGTGACGATCGACCGCAATGGCGAGTTCATTCATCCGACCGAGCGCTTCGCGCGCAAGGATGTCTGGCGCATCGGCAACGGCATCAACCGGCAGGTGCGCATCCAGGTGCGTTTCGGTGAATTCGGCGGCGCCTATGTCGCGCACTGCCACAACACCACGCACGAGGACTTCGCCATGCTGATGCGCATGCAGCTGCTGACGCCGCCGCCCGGAACCGAGGGCTATGTCGGACAGCCGCAGTTCGTGCCTACGCTGACGCCGATCCCGACCGTCAACGGCATCGTCTGGCGGGTGCCTGAAATCCTGCCCGAGGGCGACGGCCGCCTGCCGGGGTCCAACTTCACGCCGACGACAACCTTGACGACCACGGTGACGGCAAAGCGCTGAGGGCATCACCGACTGAAGTGAGGCGTCCGCGCCTTCATCAAGACGAGGCCGAGCGGCGGGAAGACATTCGCCGTGACGCGTCCGAGCGTGCTCTGGCAGCGGGGGCGAAGCCGCTGGGCCACCGGACTTCGGGTCAACCGGTCGGCCCAGCTGCCGCGTCTGCTCCGGAGTAGGTTCGGATCACCTGTCGAATGGCCTGATCCAGGTTTGCTCTGCCCTGTTGCCGGGGTGTTCACGACCGCGACAAACGCGACAGCGCGTCGATCTACGGCCCCGGAGGAGACATCATCATGCGCGTGGTTCGAGCAGCAACGGCCCGCATCGCCGATCCCCGCCTGCTGGCGCTGATGTTCGCCGCCGCGTTGTTCTGGCTGTCGGCGGCGGCGACCGCATCGGCGTCGCGCTGGGGGCAAGGTTATCTGCCCAACGTCGAACTGTTGACTCAGGACGGCAAGACCGTCCGCTTCTACGACGACGTGATCAACGACCGCGTCACCGTCATCAGCTTCATCTACACGACCTGCCGCGACATCTGCCCGCTCATCACCGCACGATTGGCCGAGGTCTACGAGCGGCTCGGCGCCGCCGCCGGCAAGGACATCCAGTTCGTATCGATCAGCATCGATCCCGAAAATGATACGCCGGAGCGCCTCAAGGCCCATGCCGATGCCTTCCGGTCCGATCAGCGCTGGCTGTTCCTCACCGGCAAGCCGGACAACGTGAAGCTGGTGCGCCACAAGCTCGGCGAGCGCAGCCGCAAGCTCACCGAGCACGGCGCACAGATCATGCTCTACAACGACATGACCGGCGAGTGGTCGCGCGATTCCGCCTTCGCCGATCTCGGCGCGCTGGCACTGGCGATCCGCTCGATGATTCCGACGTGGCGCGCAACCGCCGGTCTCGATGCGGTCGCGGTTGCGGAGACCAGCGGCCCGAGTGCGCCGGAGCTGCCCGGACAGGCGCTGTTCGCGAAAGCCTGCGCTACGTGCCACAGCATCGGCCAGGGCGCGCGCGTCGGTCCCGACCTCAACGGCGTAACCGCGCGGCGCGAACGCGACTGGCTGACGCGGTTCATGAAGGCACCGCGCGCGATGCATGCGAACAAGGATCCGATCGCGCTCGCGCTGGCCGAGCAGTTCCCGGCCGTTCGCATGCCGAACCTGCGGCTGTCGGACGCCGATACCGACGATCTCATCGCCTATCTCGACGCACGCTCGTTCGCGATCGCCGCCGCTGCCGAAGATGCCGCAGCCGGCCGGCCGCCGCACGATCATGCCGCCCACGCTGAAGGCGGTGGCGGACATGCCGTTCACCATGGCGACCACGGCAATCATACTGCCGCGACATCCGCCGCGACTGCCGCGCCACGTGCTACGGTGGAGACTTCAGGCGGGAAACCCGCGCCGCGCAACGACGGCCACGCGCACCACCATGGACATCACCACCACCACTAGCCGGGCGTCATCGGATGTGGCGGCGCCAATCCGGAGTCGACCGGCGTCCGCTCGCGACCACGCGCCGGCAAGCCGCGATGCGGGCTTCGCGCTCGTCGTCGTCATCTGGATCACCGGTCTCGTCGCACTGCTGACGCTGCCGTTCGCCGCCGCCGTGCGCCAGCACCTGCGCGCGACCGCCGAGCGGGTGAGCCTCGCCCAGCTCGAAGCCCTCGCTGACGGCGGCGTGGCGCTCGCCGCCGATCAGGTGCTCGAAGCGGCGCGATCCCGCGCCGGCTCCGAGCCGAGTGCGCCGACCACTTCAATCTGCCGCACCACCAGTGGTGAGACGCTGACGGTCCGCGTCTCCGACGAAGCCGGCCGGGTCGATCTCAACGTCGCGGGCGCGGATGTGCTCACCGCATTGTTCGCCGGTATCGGCCGCAGCGCTGACGACGCGCGCGCTCTTGCCGAAGCCGTCGCCGACTTCCGCGACTTCGACGATGACCGGCGCGAATACGGTGCCGAAGCCGCGGACTACGCCCGTGCCGGGCGCGACGTGCTGCCCCGCAACGCCCCCTTCGAGACCATCGACGAAATCGCGCAGGTGCACGGCATCACCGAACGAGATGTCGCCGCTCTCGCCGGACTGGTCACGGTCCGCTCGGCGCAGGAAGGCGTCGACACAGCCGTTGCCGGAAGCCGCGTCCTCGACGTGCTGGTACGCGGAGCGGCGATCGTGTCGAACAAGCCGCTGCCGGTGGCCGACAGCCTGGCCCAGCGCGTTCCCGCGAGCTTTCGTGTTGCAACGTCGCGGCAGGCCTTCGGCGTGCGCGCTGTCGCCATCAGTCCCGGCGGGGCGGCATTCGTTCGCTCGTCCGTAATCACCATCGTCCCCGCCGGCGTGCGCGCGCCGCCGGTACTGCCGTTGAATGCCGACCAGCCGGGGGTCGTCAAGGCGCGCCGCCCGCCAGCCGCGCGCGCCGAGGAGAAGCCATTGGGCGCGAAACTTTGGGACTGGCGGCGAGGCGTGCCAGAGGCTGAGGACTTCGTGAACGCCCGCGCCGCAAGTCCACCCTGCACCAAGTGACGCCGCCGAGCATAAGGCCCGAACGGACCCCGACGTAGGCACCCAATTCAGACCGGGACATTCGTCCATGGTGTTGCGATCGTAACGTGTTTACACTTTAACACAATGGGAGGTTGCCCAACTGCACCGGGGATACGATGCGCCACGGTGTTCCATCAGGAGCCGCCGATGCCTGCGAGTGCCATGGCCACCAAGCAATCCGTCTGCAACGAGCCCGAGTATACGTCCGCGAATGACGCATCGATCCGTGTCGCCATCATCGATGTCCATCCGATGCTTTGCGCGGGCGTGGCCGACAGCTTCTCTTCCGAGCCCGGCTTCGAGGTCGTCGGCATCGGATCGACGGCGGACTCGGCTTACGAGATCGCGCACACCCTCTCGCCCGACCTGATGGTCGTCGACATCAACATTCCGGGTAACGGGTTGCGGGCCGTCGAGCGCATCGTCCACCGCATGCCGCACATCCGCATCATGATGCTGACGGCCTACGACGACGCGGCGACCGTGCTCGAGTCGCTGCGCAGTGGCGCCGCCGGATATGTGTTGAAGGGCGTATCGGCGAGTGAGCTCATTGCCGCGGCGCGCTCCATCGTGTGCGGTGAATCCTATGTCCCGCCGGGGCTCGCGACCGAACTCATCGGCATATCGCGCCAGACCGGTACGCCCGTCAGCAACAACGACGACGAGCAGCCGGTCATCCTGAGCAAGCGGGAGACGCAGATCCTTTCCGGCATCAGTCGCGGTCTGAGCAACAGCGAGATCGCTGCCGAAATCGGCGTCGCCGAGAAGACGGTGAAAAATCACATCACCAGCCTGCTGCGCAAACTGCACGTCCGCAACCGCGTCGAGGCGGCGTTGCTGCAATCCTCGCGCAGCTTGCCTCAAAACGGATGAAGCCGGCGCTCCGGCGCCGCGAAACGAACAAACGCCCGAGCCGCTGGCTCGGGCGTCGCTGTTCGTGCGGCTATCGCAGGAGTTGACGTTCAGCGCGACAGTGCCGGACGTGTGAGTGGAGCAGCGGCGCCTTCCCTGCCCGCCTGCGCCCGTCCGCGCAGTGACAGCGCCGCCTCGACGCGATTGCGCACCTGCAGCTTCTCCATGATGTTCGTCATGTAGTGCTTCACGGTCTTCTCGGAAATGCCGAGATAGCGCGCGATTTCCTTGTTGGTGCGCCCTTCGGCGACCAGCGCGAGGATCTCGTCCTCGCGCGGCGTGAGCGAGGCGATGTCGTTGTGCTCGGCGGCGACGGCGCGGCGTCGCATGCACGAGAGGATGCGCGCCGCCAGGCCTGGCGTGACGTAGGTTTCGCCGCGAGCAATGGCGAGCACGGTACTGACGAGCTGGGCGCCGTCGATGCCCTTGAGGATATAGCCCTTAGATCGGAAGAGCGTCGTGTAGGGAAAGAGTGTAGATCTCGGTGGTCG
>CALFEM010000210.1 GCA_937950105.1 uncultured Alphaproteobacteria bacterium
GGCATACGGGGTGCCTAAGTGACTGGAGTTCAGACGTGTGCTCTTCCGATCTGGTCGTGGTCATCGCCGCCATGCGCGAGGCGGGCAAGCTCGACCGCGACGGCCCCGGCGCCAATGCCTGGCTCGATACCTGGCGCGGGCTCGACGTCGCCAACACGCTGACGCCGCTCCGGCTCGAGCCGGTCAAGCCGGTCATCCACAACGACACTTTGAACATGCTGACGAGCGGCGACGACAGCGCCATTCGCGTGCTCGCCAACGAATACAACGGCGACGACGTGCTGACGGCGATCGCCGAAGTCGACAAGCCGGCCGGGCGTCTGCACGTCACGCTGGCGGGCCGCGACGCGGCGGGCGTGTTCAACCTGAAGCGCAGCTACCGTCTGTTCGACGGCGATGTGGCCTATGCCATGGAACTGGCGGCGGTCGTCTCGCTCGGCATAATCGAGGGCCGCTGGAAGAGCCTCAAGTCGCGCGGCGGCTACAACTCGGCCGAGGTCGCGGCGGCGGTGAACGGTCCCGGAACGGGAGTGGCGGGCGCCGCGGCCGGGGAATCCGTGCACATCGAGGCCGAGTTCTCGAGTCTTGGCGAGTGGAACTCGATCCGCGAGCGGCTTGAGGGAACCCCCGGCGTCGCCAACGTCGAAATCGCGGCCGTGTCCGCGCGCGGCGCCGATCTGGCGGTCAGTTTCCCGGGCGGCGGCGGCATGCTGGCGAGCGCGCTGTCCGCGCGCGGCCTCAGCCTGCGCGACCTGGGCGGCGCGTGGCTGCTCCGGTCCGCGAACTGAGCGTCGCCCGGCCGGGACGCGGCCACCGGCGTTAAGCCTTCCGGTTCCGCGTCCACAGGTGTCCTTGCCTCAGGCTCCGGCATTTGCCAGCTTTGCGGGCAGAAGACCTGCACCGACGCCTGCCATACGACGTTGCTGCCCGCCGGCTTGAGCACGCCGGTGCAACGGTCCGCCCCGTCCCGCCTGCCGCTGTCACGCCCGAGCTGAGAACCGTGAGCATTCCCAACCTCATCACCATTGGCCGGGTGTTTCTCGTCCCGGTCGTGTTCTGGCTGTTGCTCTCCGGCGAGATGCGCTGGGCGTTCGTGCTGTTCGTGGTCGCGGGCGTATCCGACGGCGTCGACGGCTTCCTCGCCAAGCGCTACGGCTGGACCACCGAACTCGGCTCCTACCTCGATCCGCTCGCCGACAAGCTGCTGCTGGTGTGCATTTTCATCGCGCTCGGCGTCAGTGGCGCGCTGCCGTCGTGGCTGGTGATCGCGGTGGTCACGCGCGATCTGCTGATCGTGGCGGGCGTGGTGCTGTCGTGGGTGCTCGGCCATCCGGTGCCGATCCATCCGCTGATCGTCAGTAAGGCCAATACGGTGGCGCAGATCGTGCTCGCCTCGGTGGTGATGGCCGACATCGGCTTCGACCTCGGGCTCGGCGGACTGCGCAAGGTGCTGACCTGGGTGACGGCCGGCCTCATCCTCGCCTCGCTGGCCGCCTACGCGAAGACTTGGCTTCTGCACATGTCCGGCTATGAAGATAAGGGCGCCGGCTGACGAGGCGCGACGAGCGACGTGCGGGATCCGCCGTCATGCGGACGACACGAAGCCGTGGCGTTTCGGGGGAACAGCGGCATACGCGCGGTTGCCGGCGCGGGCTGGAGGGGCGGATGGCGGGTGACATGAACCTGAGTGGGGCGCGGCCGGGCGTCGCGGATACGCGACTGGAACGCCAGGCGCTGTTCTGGATCGCGGCGGCGGTGGCGCTGGTGGTGCTGATCGGCCTGCTGCGCGAGATCATGCTGCCGTTCATCGCCGGTATCGTCATCGCCTACTTTCTCAATCCGCTGGCCGACGGGCTCGAACGTCTCGGACTGCCGCGCGTGCTCGCGTCCGTGCTGATCCTGCTCGCGGCGATCGTCGCGCTGGTTGCCGTGACGGTGTTCGTGGTGCCGCTGCTGGTGGCACAGGCCGAGCAGCTGGCGACGGCGCTTCCCGACGAGATCACGCGCCGCTCGGCGCAGATCGAGGCCTATGCCAAGGAACGCTTCGGCGCGCGCTTCCCCGAGGTCGAGGCGGGCGTCCGCAATGCGCTGGCGTCGCTGTCGCAGAACTGGGCGGCGATCGCCGGCTGGCTCGCGACATCGCTGTGGAGCCACGGCTCGGCCGTCATCAACTTCGTCTCGCTGCTGGTGGTGACGCCGCTGGTGGTGTTCTACGTGCTGGTCGATTGGCACAAGATGATCGCGCGCATCGACAGCTGGCTGCCGCGCGAACATCTCGACACGCTGCGCGGCCTGGCGCGCGACGTCAACGCTTCGGTCAGCGCGTTCATTCGTGGCCAGGGCACGGTCTGTCTCATCCTCGGCGTGTTCTATGCGGCGGGGCTCAGCGCCGCGGGGCTGCGCTACGGTCTGCTCATCGGCCTTGCCACCGGCTTGCTCGCGTTCATTCCGTTCGTCGGCTGGATCCTCGGGCTGGCGACGGCGTCGATCCTTGCGGTCGTGCAGTTCTGGCCGGACTACATTCCGCTGCTGACGGTGGTCGGCGTGTTCCTCGCCGGGCAGGCATTCGACGCCGGCTTCCTGTCGCCGCAGATCGTCGGCTCGAAAATCGGCCTGCATCCGGTGTGGCTCATCTTCGCGCTGTTCGTGTTCTCGTATCTGTTCGGCTTCGTCGGCATGCTGGTGGCGGTGCCGGTGGCGGCGGCGTTCGGCGTGCTGGTGCGCTTCGCCATCGACGTCTACATGCGCAGCCGTCTCTATTCAGGCACCGCCGCGCCGGTTGCCGCTGTCCTGCCGTCGGGCGAGCCGCCGCAATGAGTGCCGCACCCCGCCAGCTGGTTCTCGATCTGGCGCCGCGCCCGGCGCTCGACATGGAGGATTTCCTCGTCTCGGCGGCGAACCGCGAGGCGCTCGAGCTGGTCGACCGCTGGCCCGACTGGCCGCACTGGGCGGCGATCGTCGTCGGCCCCGAGGGCGCCGGCAAGACGCATCTCGCCCACGTCTGGCAGATGCGCTCGCGAGCGGTCGCGACCACGGGCGCGGCCCTCGGCGAGGCGACGCTGGCGGCGTTCGGCGCCACCGACACCATGCTGGTCGAGGATATCGATCGCGGCATTGCGGACGAGCGCATATTCTTCCACCTCTTGAACCTCGCGCGTGAACGCAAGGGCTCGGTGCTCGTCACGTCTCGTGTCGCGCCCGGCGATCTCGCAATCGCCCTGCCGG
>CALFEM010000211.1 GCA_937950105.1 uncultured Alphaproteobacteria bacterium
TGGCTTCGGCGTTGCCCTGGAGCTGATCGCCTGCGCTGCCACCGATAACGTTCTCGATCGAAATCAGCGTATCGGTGCCGTCGCCGGTATTCTGCGGACCGCCGAGCGCGAGATCCACCGCGACCGCTGTAACGAGCGCGGCGAACGATGCGGTGTCGGAGCCTTCACCACCGTCGAGCAGGTCGTTTCCGGCGCCGCCGATCAGGATGTCGTTGGAGCCGAGGCCGAAGATCTGGTCGTTGCCGGCGAGGCCGTCGAGCGTGTCGGGATCGGGAGTGCCGGTGAGCACGTCGTCTCCGGCTGTCGGCGTCGTGGACACGGGCGGCGCAATGAGCGCGTTGCTCGCGTTCGTGAATACGACTTCAGGCACGCCATTGTTGACGCCCACGTAGGTGACCTGGGCGCGAATACGCAGTCCGTCCAGAGCGAAGGCCGCGGTTGGCGTGAACGAAAGGCCGGTGATCGGCGCTTCGGTGATCGGGTCTTCGATGGCGATCCAGTCGCCGAGACCAGGCGTCTGCTCGACCTGCCAGGCGACGACGAAGGACGACACGGCGGGCACGCCGTCGGCATCGGTGAGCGTGCCGAGCGCTACGGTGAAGGTGTCGCCGACCACAGCCAGACCGCCGTTGCTGTCGATCAGAGCCGGGGCGCCGGTCGGTGCGGCGTTGGTGACGCCGTTCAGCACTATGCCGTCGGCGAACTGCAGAACCTCGATGTTGCGTAGCGTATCGGTGCCGTCGAAGATGGCGTTGCCGCCGCCGCCCGGCACGATGTTGTGCACGACCGTGATGGTGCCGTCGCCATTGAACGTGATGATGTAGTCGGCCTGGTTGCCGCGGAAGGTGGCGATGTCGACGTCGCCGGTCTGGCCGCCGTCGAGGATCTCGCGGACGATGTGCAGATTCTCGCCGTCGATGGCGCGCTCGAACATCAGGTCGTCCAGCGGCCGGCCGTCGAGCGCACCGAGCGGCTGGGTTTCGCCATCCGCGATCACGCTGAGGAACGCGTCGTAGACTTCGACGATACCCTGCATGCTGGGAGCCGTTCCGATCTCGACGCTGACGCCGCCGATGATCGCGTGCACACCGATGCGGACGTGCAGATGCGCGTCGCCGTCGATGATGTCGTCGCCGCCGTTGCCGGAGATGGTATCGCTGCCGCCGCCGCCGAGCAGGATGTTGCCGTCGTCGAACACCGTCGCCGTCGGAGCGAATGCGGCGAGCTGGATGTCGCTGAGGCCGAGGATTTCCTGCAGACCGCTGATGCGCTCGACGCCTTCGCGCGTCAGCTCGTCACCCTCCAGGGATTGCTCGTTGACCGGCAGGACCTGGTTGAACGGGCCGTCGGGCGAGACGCGGTCGTCGCCGATGATGATGTCGTCAAAGCCGGTACCGGAGAGCGCCTCGACGCGGTCGAAGCGGTTGCGCAGGATATCGTCGAACACCGTCGTGAAGATGCGCACGTTCATGTTCACGGTGACGCCGAACGTGTGCTCCTGGAATGTCACCCAGTCGAAGCCGAGCATGCCCTCGTTGCGCATGACGGACTCGCCCTGCACCATGATGTCGTCGCCGCTTTCGGCATCGAAATCGTTCTCGTTGGTGCCGGCGAACATGACGTCGTGGCCGATGACAGTCGAATTGAAGAACAGCTCGGAGTTGTCGCCCGCCAGCGTGTCGAAGCTTTCGCCGCCTTCCATCCAGTCGTCCCCCTCGCCGCCGAGCAGGAAGTCCACGTCGGGCGTGCCGAGGATGAAGTCGTTGCCCTGGGCGCCGAACACCTCCGTGCCATCCTCGCCAGCCACGACGAAGTCGTTGCCATCACCGGCGAAGACGAGATCGCCGAGGCCGTTGCCGGCGTGGATGACGTCGTCGCCGGCTTCGCCGTGGATGAATTCGGGATCGCCGCCGCCCCAGATGATGTCGTCGCCGTCGCCGCCGTGCAGGCGGTTGATGCCGTGGCCGCCGATGATGTAGTCATCGCCGCCGTCGCCCCAGATGGTGTCGTCGCCGAGGTCGCCGATCAGGATGTCGGTACCGTCGGTACCGCCGAGCACCACGTGCTCGCCGCCGTGGAAGGCCAGCATGTTGTCGTAGACGGTGCCATCGAGCAGCACGCCGGTGCCGCGCTCGACCATGTCGAGAATGACGTTGGGATCGTCGTTGACCGGGTCGGGCGTGTTCTGCAGCGCCTGGTTGACCTCGAGCGTGAACTGCGGCGTCGCGAACACCAGTCCCGGAAGGTGGGTGTGGCCCGGAGCACCGAGGTCGGTGTTGGCCATGATGATCGAGGTGAACGAATTGTTCTCGAGCTCGGTCAGGAAGTGCATGCCCTGGGTGCGCGACAGGTAGTAGAAGCGGTCGCCGTTCTGCAAATTCTGCAATTGCGCCTCGAATACAGCGGTAAAGGTCGAGCCGAGCATGCCGCCGAACGGCAGGATGGCTTCCGCGAGGCCGCCGATCCAGAGATCCACGTCGTTGAGGCCACCGAGGTCGGCAGCATAGGCGCCGGTTCCGTTGAGGAAGTCCTGGATGTCCTGCGCGGTGGCGCCATCAGCGACATCGCCGTCATTATCGGCGTCGATGCCCAGCACGAGTTCCATGGCGGCGTTGCGCTTCTCCTCGAGCGTCGTCGCGCCGGTGATCGTGGCATGGGTGCCGTAGGCAGCAATGAAGTTGATGATCGATGCCGGGTTGGAGATGTTGGCGGCATAGTCGGCCCAGCTCGTGTACGGACGCAGCCATTCGCTCTGCGTCGCCGAGAACAGCTGTGCGCGTGCCTCGTTGAGCGACGGCATCCCGGTATCGCGGCCGCGCGCGATGTTGATTGCCGCGAGGTCGAGCGGCAGACCGAGCAGGTTGTTGCGCAAGGCGTCGGTGATGAACTCGTCGATCTCGTTGCCGAGTTGACGCGACATGCCGCGGATGATGGCGCCGGCGGCCTGATCGGCCGTCACTGTGCCGCCTTCGAGGAACTCGATGGGGTTGAGGAAGGCTTCGATGAGACCGATGTCGTCTGTCGTCTGGCCGTCGGCGTCGAGGCGGTCGACCGTATCCGTCAGCATCGAGTGGCCGAAGCGGTACACGACGTGTGCGAACTCGGCGAAGATCGCGGGATTGATGTCCATGGTCGGGTTGAAGACGAACAGGTCGACCATCGGGTTCACGGTGCGCGCGAACTCCTCGAACACCATGTGCTGATACTGCATCTCGGTGCCGAAGCGCGCCGCCTGGAACAGGCGCTCGCCGTTCCAGTCGAGCGTGTCGATGTCGGCGGGAATGTCGTCCAGCGAGGCGAGGGGCGTCACGAGCCATTGGTTGATGAAGTCGAGATCGCCGGACGAGATGACGATATCCTTGACCTGCTCGGCGAGGCGATTGTGTTCCGAGTGGAAGACGTGATGGATGGCTGTCAGCCCGATGTTCTCGTTGCCGCGGCCGTCGCCGGTGATGAAGTGCGCGTCGAGCAGTTCGTCATCGTACTCACCGAGTGCTACCGGATCGAGCGAGCCGCCGGCCACGTCGTCGGCGTCAGCCGTCAGCAGCTGGTTCGGCGTCCCAGGATTGCCGTCGTGGTCGCCATAGGGGGCGGCAGCATGCGCGATGTCGTCGATGAAGGCATGGCCGGTGCGCACGACGGTGCCGCCGAGCGCGCCGACATCGGTGAGAGAGATGCCGAGGCCGCCGTTGGCCGCAGGATCGCCTTCGACGAGGATGTAGTCGTCGTCGGTGCCATCGATGCCGTCGGTGCCGAGGCCGACATTCACGACGACCTGCGCATAGCCGTTGGGACCGCGCAGGAAGCGGCCATACTCGTCGGTTGCGAGCAACGGCACGTTGGTGACATCGGCGTCGGTGAGCTGGATACCCAGCATTTCTGCGGCCTGCTGCTTGATATCGGCCCACGTCGCGAGCCCCCCCGCATCGCCTTCGAGCAGATGACCGGTTGCGACCGGACGCCCGTTGCCGTCGAGCACGTATTCGCGCAGGAAGACCTGATGCGACGCGTGCGAAGTGTAGGTCTGGTTCTGATCGACGAACGGCGTCGTCGAGTTGTTGTGCTCCTGGATATCGTCGGCGGTGCCGAGTACGCCGTCGGGTCCCGGCTGGTTCGTTGCCCGTGTGACGATGATGAAGTTGTTGGCGCCGGGCGTCGGATCGTAGAGCGGATCGTCGGGCTGGAGCGGAATGAACACGATGCCGTTGCCGCCCTTGCCGACGAGGTCGAGACCGTGGTCGAAGAACTGGCCGAACAGCGTGAACATCGAGTTGAACGATGCCGAGATGCCCTCGTCCGGCGCGATGTTCGGAATGAACACGGTACCGGTGTCGGGATTGATGGTGAGGCCCATTTCGGCGGCGAGCGCCATCAGGCCGGCCTCCGGATCGGCGGCGAGGGATTGCGCCAGTTCGAAATTGTCGGCTGCGGCGCCGGCTGCCGCAATCGCGGCTTGCAGAGTGTCGACGTTCGCCGGCACGCTCATGTCGAGAACGACTGCTGCGGCCAACGCTGCGTTGGCGTTGGTCAGCGTGGTTTGCGCGGCCACCAGATTAGCGTCGGCCTCGGCCTGCGTGACGATGGCGTCGAGGATGGCTTGTGCGTCGGCGTTCGGATCGGCGGAGCCGATCGCGGTGAAGGCTGCGATCAGGGCGGCCGGGTTGTGATAGCTCTGGTCGACGATCAGGTTCGAGATCGTGCGCGGGGCGCCGTCGACCACGAACGTGTTCTCTGGCGCGTAGGCCGGATCGAACACCGGATCGAGCAGGCGCGGAAACGGCTGGTCGGCGGAGCCCCACGTTTCGCGGCCGTCACCGAGGTTGTTGTAGGTTCCGTCGACCGTGCGCAGGCCCCACGGCAGCAGACCATTGGGGATCAGCTCGGAGAGTGGCGTGCCCGCGACCGGAGCGCCGTTAGCGTCCTCGGTCGTCGCGTTGGCCTCGGCGATCTGGATCTGCTGCAGGATGAAGGTCAGGTCGGCGACATTGAACGTGACGGCCATGGTGTCCTCCCGCGCCGCTGTGAGCGCTTGTTCCGGATCGCAGACGGCTTCGGCGGTCTGCGGGGGCCTGGATGCCGCGGTGCTGTGGGGAATGCCCGGCGCTCCAGTAGGATTTCATTATCGAAGCGGGCCGTCGTCTGCGCCACGTGAGGATGTCCAATGATGCGGTAGACTGAGGTCGTCGGGTTGTTTCGGACCTTGGTCCCTGTCATCACTGGCCGGATGGAAGCCACACTGGTGCCATGTGGAGGAGGGCACGCGACCGCGCTCTCCATCGCGAATGCAAGCCCTTGAACGACTGCGGAGCGGCGGTCATGCGTAGCTCGCCAAGCGAGGTGGTCCGGCGGCGCAAGCAAGCGGCAGGCGGCGTGCGTGCGTCGTCTGATGCGGGCTTCACGTTGCTCGAACTGCTGGTCGTACTCGGCATCCTCGCCATGCTCGCGACGGTCGCCGGCCCGCAGGTGTTGCGCTACATGGGGCGCGCCAAGGTGGAGACCGCGCGCGCGCAGATCAGTTCGATCTCGACGGCGCTCGAACTCTACTCTCTCGACAACGGAGGTTTTCCGCCGCAACAGCAGGGGCTTGTCGCGCTGGTTCGGGCGCCGGGTGACGCGGCGCGCTGGCGTGGCCCCTATCTCAAGCGCAGTGACGGCCTGAACGATCCGTGGGGTCGGCCCTACGTCTATCGCCATCCGGGTCGCAATGCGCAGGTCGAGGTGTTCACGCTCGGTCGCGACAACGCGCCGGGCGGCGCGGGCGAGGATCAGGATATCGTCAGCTGGTGAGGCGGGCTGATTACGCTGGATGCTTGCGACCCGGCATCCACGCGCGTGCAGCGAACTCAGCCCGTAACGCCGAGGCGCGGTGCGACGACGAGAACTTCGCGGCGCGATGCGCTGCCGTCTCGCAGGGTCAAGGTGATTTCGACGAGCAGGGGCAGACGGATGGGATCGCGCCAGTCCGTCCGCCAGCCCGGCGGACCTTCTCCGTCGCGCCCGAGATAGCGCAATGAAAGCTGCGTCACATCCTCGAGCAGGATGTTCGAAAGCACCGGGGGTGCGCTGCCGGTGCTCGACAACGCGGGCCCGATACTCTGCGTCGCGAGGACGAGATGCGCGCGACGGCCCGGTGTATGCGGCGCCCAAAGAGACAGGCGATAGCGCTGCAGGCCGCTGGCTGCGGCGGAGCGTGGCGGCGGCGCGATGAAACTCAGGCTGGTCGGCTCGCCCGTGAAGGCCGGCGGTGCGCGACCCGTTGACGTCGACAAAGCCAGGGCGCGCGACAGGTGCAGGGCGAGCGCATCACGCGCGCCTTGTACGCGCGTCTCCCGGTCGATGCGCGGCTCGGTGGCGGCGACACGCCGCGCGAGCTGCAACGCGCCGGGTAGAAGCGCCAGCATGGCCGAGAGAAGTGCCAGCGCGACGACGAACTCGATCAGCGAGAAGCCGGCATCGGCGCGGGGAGGCGCCATGCCGGAGCGCGCGGTCCTCATGACGGCCCCCGCAGCTTCAGCGTCGTCAGCGTGACGCGCCGGTCGGGTCCGGAGCCCTCGCGCCAGCGCACTTCGACCGCGCCCTCGTAAAGACGCTGCGCAGATCGCGGTCGCAGCAGGTTGCTGGCATGCGGGCTGACATCGAGGCGGTAGCTGAGTGGTCCACTCGCGCCGGAGCGCGTGCCGGCTTCGAGCGGCCGGGGCGGCTCAAGGCCCTGTTCGGCAGGCAC
>CALFEM010000212.1 GCA_937950105.1 uncultured Alphaproteobacteria bacterium
GAGATCGAGCGGCTGGCGTCACCGCGAACAGCGAGAGCGGAGGCCGTGACCGTTGTGTCTGCGACCGGTTCGAACACTGTGCACGGCGGTCTGGACCGGGGCACCAGCGCTGGCGGCTCTGCTGCGATATTGATAGGTTCCGCCACTCTCGATCCGAGCGGGCAAACTTCGAGGAGCGTTCGCATGCAGCATCCGGGGTTCTTCGACCGCGCCGGTCCGTTTTCGCTGGAAGCGGTCGCCAAGGCGACGGGGGCGGAGCTGGCTCCGGGGGCCGATCCCGCGCGCCTCGTGCATGACGTGCGGCCGCTGTCGGACGCGGGGCCGGACGATGTCTCGTTCCTCGACAACCGCAAGTATCTGCCGCAGCTCGAAACCACGAAGGCGGGGGCCTGCCTGGTCGTGCCGGCGTTCTCCGCGCGCGTTCCCGCCAGCGCGGCGGCGCTGGTGACGAAAGCACCGTATCGCGGCTTCGCGCTGGCGCTGGCGCTGTTCTATCCCGAAGCGATGCACTCCAAGGCGGCGCGCGCCGATGCCGCGACGCTTGTCGACCCGACGGCCGAGATCGAGGACGGTGCCGAGATCGAGCCCGGCGCCATTGTCGGCGCGGGCGCGGCGATCGGCCGGGGCAGCCGCATCGCGGCCGGCGCCGTCATCGGTCATCGCGTGCACATCGGGCGAGGCTGCTACATCGGCCCGAATGCCAGCGTCATCCACGCGCTGGTCGGAGATCGCGTCATCATCCACGGCGGCGTGCGCATCGGCCAGGACGGATTCGGCTTCGCCATGGGGCCGGGCGGGCATCTCAAGGTGCCGCAGATCGGCCGCGTCATCATCCAGGACGACGTCGAGATCGGCGCCAACACCTGCATCGATCGCGGCGCCCTTAAGGATACGATCATCGGTGAAGGCACCAAAATTGATAATCTCGTGCAAATCGGGCACAACGTGGTGATGGGACGCCACTGTGTGATCGTGGCGCAAACCGGCATTTCGGGTTCCACCGAACTGGGTGACTTCGTGGTGATGGGCGGGCAATCGGGCTCGGTCGGCCACGTCAAGATCGGCACCGGGGCGCAGATCGCAGGCGCCTCGCATGTCAAGGACGACGTGCCGCCCGGCGCGCGCTGCGGCGGCACACCGGCACGGCCGCTCAGGCAGTGGGCGCGCGAGCTGGCCGCCATCACCCGGCTCGGCCGGTCCGGCGGCAGGGATGCCGCCCCCGACAAGGATGGGGACGGGGCGTAGTTGAAGGTTCTCCCGCGAACCGCGGGCCAAGACTGAAGATGGGCGAAGAGAAGAGACGATGAACGACGCAACCGTGAAGCAGACCACACTCGGCACCGCCGACATCATGCGCGTGCTGAAGCTGCTGCCGCACCGCTACCCCATGCTGCTGGTCGACCGCATCTACGACATGAACGGCGACGAGAGCTGCGTCGGCCTCAAGAACGTCACCATCAACGAGAGCTTCTTTCAGGGGCACTTCCCGCAGTTCCCGGTGATGCCCGGCGTGCTCATCATCGAAGGTCTGGCGCAGACGGCCGGCGCGCTGTGCGTCTCGAGCCTCAAGGAAGACTACAAGGCCGAGCTCGTCTACTTCATGGGGATCGATCGCGCCAAGTTCCGCCGCCCCGTGGTGCCGGGCGATCAGCTGCACTATCATGTGCGCAAGGTTCGCAACCGTGGCCGGGTGTGGAAGTTCTTCGGCGAAGCCAAGGTCGACGGCAAGGTTGCGGCCGAAGCTGAGGTGAGCGCGATGCTCGCCGATACGGCGGAAGCACGGGCCTTCGCGAGCCAGCATGGCTGATCAATCAATTCACCGAAGCGCGATCGTCGAAAGCGGCGCGCGCCTCGGAAGCGGCGTCAAGATCGGTCCCTTCTGCATGGTCGGGCCGGACGTGGTGCTGGGCGATGGCGTCGAGCTGGTCTCGCATGTGGTCGTCGCCGGTCACACGACGATCGGCGACCGCACGCGCATCTTCCCGTTCGCCTCGATCGGCCACCAGCCGCAGGACCTCAAATTCAAGGGCGAGCTGACGACGCTTTCGATCGGCAGCGACTGCCTGATCCGCGAAGGCGTCACCATGAATCCGGGCACCGAAGGCGGCGGCTCGAAGACGGTGGTCGGGGATCGTTGCGCGTTCCTGGCGAACAGTCACGTCGGCCACGACTGCATCGTCGGCAACAACGTCATCTTCTCCAACAACGTCATGCTGGCAGGGCACTGCAACGTCGGTGATTTCGTCATCATCGGCGGCGGCGCGGCGGTCATCCAGTTCGCGCGTGTCGGCGCGCACGCGTTCGTCGGTGGCATGTCGGGTCTCGAGAACGATCTCATCCCCTACGGCATGGCGCTGGGAAATCGCGCCTATCTCTCGGGGCTCAACATCGTCGGCCTGCAGCGGCGCGGCTTCTCGCGCAGCGACATCCACGATCTGCGCCGCGCCTATCGCGCGCTGTTCGCCGCCGAGGGCACGCTGATGGAGCGCGTCGAGGACGTCGCGGCCGAGTTCAAGGACCACGCCATCGTCATCGAGATCCTCGAGTTCATCCGCGCCGGTGGCAAGCGATCGATCTGCACGCCGCGCGGCACTGCCGACGCCTGAGCGGGCTGCGATGGCGGCTTCGCGATGCATCGGAATCCTTGCGGGCGGCGGCAGCCTGCCGCGTGAGATCGCGGACAGCATCGCCGCGCGCGGCCTGCCTCTGCATATCGTCGCGCTTTCGGGCGAAACCGACGCCGACTTCGGCGCGCATCCGGTCACGCGCGTCTCGTTCGGAGAGATCGGCCGCATGGTGAAGACGCTGCGCGCCGCCGGCTGCACCGATCTGGTCATCATCGGCGCGGTGAAGCGTCCGGATCTCGGCGCCATCAAGCCCGACCTCGGCTTCTTCCGCGCGCTCGCGACGGTGGCGCGCCTCGTGCTCGCCGGTGGCGACGACAGCGTGCTGCGCGGTGTCATCCGGTTCTTCGAAAAACACGGCTTTCGCGTCATCGGCCCCGAGCAGGTGGCACCGGAACTGGTGATCGGCGCGCAGACCCTGTCACGGCTGAAGCCCGACGCTGCGATGCTTGCCGATGCGCGTCTGGGCTTCGATCTCGTCGGCCAGCTCGGTGCCTTCGACATTGGTCAGGCGGCGATCGTGACCGATGGCAGAATCGAGGCGATCGAGGGCGCCGAGGGAACCGACCGGCTGCTGGTGCGCGTCGCCGAGGCGCGCCGACGGCGCGGACTTCCGGCGTCGACGGCGCGGGGCATTCTGGTGAAACGCGCCAAGCCGGCGCAGGACCGCCGCATAGATCTGCCGGTGATCGGGCCGGGTACCATCACGCGCGCCATCGAGGTTGGGCTCGCCGGTATCGTCGTCGAGGCCGGCCGCGTGCTGGCGGCGGCCCGCCCCGAGATGGCGCTGAGGGCGGAGACCAGCGGGCTCGTCGTTGCGGGTGTCGAGGTGGCGGCCAGCGCACGCGCGACAGATGCGACACGCACCGCAAGCGCCGCTGCGGGCGCAGGGGAGCTGCAAGTTCTGACGGAACGCAAGCCGAGGGCGCGTGCGGTTCGTGACGTCAGGAAGGCGTTGGCCATCGGCGACGCCATGCGGGCGTTCGGCGGCACGCGCGCCGTGGTGGTGGTGCGCGGCCACGTGCTCGCCGTCGAGTCTGGCGAGGGCGTCGAGGACACGATCGCGCGGGCGAGCGGCCTGCGCCAGTGGGGCGACCGGCGGCTCGCATGGCGGGCGGGGGTGCTGTCATTGACTGCGGGCCGCGACTGCACGGCCGAGACGGTCGCGGCGGCGCGCAAGGCGGGCTTTGCCGGCATCGTCGTCGGCCTGAAGCGCTTCAAGGCCGGTGTCGCCGCCGATGTGATCGCCGCTGCCGACAAGAGCGGTCTGTTCATCGCCGGTGTTCATGCCGAGGACGAAACACATGGCTGAGGCCGCGCCGACCAGCCGTGCCAATGACGGGCGTGGGAATGAGCGTCCGCTGCGCGTGGCGCTGATCGCCGGCGAGCATTCGGGCGACGCGCTCGGTGGCAAGTTGATGGAAGCGCTGAACCGCGCGCGCGGCCCGGGCGGCATCGTCTATGCCGGCGTCGGCGGCGAGCACATGGCGGCGCACGGGATGAAGTCGATCTTCCCGCTCGAGGACGTGGCGGTGATGGGACCGCTGTCGATCCTGCCGCGCCTGCCGCGCATCGTGCGGCGCGTCTATGCCGCGGTCGATGCGGTGCTGGCGTTCGCCCCCGACATCGTCGTCATCATCGACAGTCCCGAGTTCACGCATCCGATAGCAAAGCGCATCCGCAAGCGCCGCCCGGACATCCCGATCGTCGATTATGTCAGTCCGAGCGTGTGGGCGTGGCGGCCGGGCCGCGCCGCGAAGATGCGCGCCTACGTCGATCACGTCATGGCGCTGCTGCCGTTCGAACCGGATGCGCACACGCGTCTCGGCGGACCGGCGTGCACCTACGTCGGCCATCCGATGATCGAGCGCTACGCGAGCATGCAGGCGGAGGACGGCAGCGCATTGGCGGCCCGTCTCGGCCTCGACCGATCGCGGCCGGTGCTGGTGGTGCTGCCGGGCAGCCGCCCGTCCGAGGTGACGCGTTTGATGCGCCCGTTCGGCGAGGCGCTGGCGCTGCTCGGCGCGCGAGGACTTGCGCCGCAGGTGATCGTTCCCGCGGTCGCATCGGTGCGCCCGTTGATCGACGCGGGCCTCGCCGGGTGGACGGTCAAGCCGCACGTCGTCAGCGGGGAGGCCGATAAACTCGCCGCCTTCCGCCTCGCCGACGTGGCACTGGCGGCATCCGGCACGGTGACGCTCGAGCTGGCGCTCGCCGGCACGCCGATGGTCGTCGCCTATCGCGTCGATGCACTCGCCGCGCAGTTGCGCTTCCTGCTCAAGGTGCATTCGGTGGTTCTGGCGAACCTCGTGCTCGGCGAGAATGCGTTTCCCGAATACCTGCAGGAGAAATGCACGGGCGAGCATCTCGCGGAGGGTTTGGCACCGCTGCTGTCCGATACGCGAGAACGCCGTGCGCAGCTCGACGCGCTTGCGCGTGTACCGGGCCGTATGCTGCTCGATCACGGCACGCCGAGCGATCGCGCCGCCTCGGTCGTGCTGTCGGCGCTACGCTCAGGTGGCCCCAAGCAAGAACGATAGGCGAACATGGCGTGAGCCACGCCAGTCACTCAGCGCCATTCAAGCCGTTGCATTGGGGCGACACGTCACTATAGTCGCGCCGGAATCCGTGCCCGTCCGCTTCGGCCTCGTCTTGTGAGGCCGGGGGCGGCTCCTACATGCCAATTGCCGCATCAAGGATCACACGATGAACTTCATCACTCCCGCCCTTGCCCAGGCCGGCGCGCCCGCGGGCGGCGATGCCATCACCAGCCTGATCGTGCCGATGGCGCTGATGATCGCCATCTTCTACTTCCTCATCATTCGCCCGCAGCAGTCGCGCGCCAAGGCGCATCGCGAAATGATGGAGAAGGTGCGCCGCGGCGATACGGTGGTCACCTCCGGCGGCTTCGTCGGCCGCGTCACCAAGGTGACGGACGCCTCCGACGAGGTCGAAGTCGAGCTGTCGGACACCATGCGCGTGCGCGTGCTGAAGAGTACGCTGATGGACGTGCGCTCCAAGGGCGAGCCGGTGAAGGAATAGCGCTGGCGTTGCAGGGCGGTCGCCCCGACGCTCGCGCCGCGGCGCAGCCGTTTCGATGAATTCAGGCCCGGCCGCGTGCGGGGCGTCAAAAGGCAATATCCATGCTGCAATTCAGCCGATGGAAGATCATCGCGATCGTGCTGACGTGCGTCGTCGGCATCGTGTTCGCGTTGCCGAACTTCTTCGCCAAGGAAACGGTCGCGAGCTGGCCGTCGTTCGTGCCGAAGAAGCAGCTCGCACTCGGCCTCGATCTCAAGGGCGGCGCGCACCTGCTGCTGCAGATGGATCAGAACGAACTGCGCAAGGATTGGCTGCAGTCGATCCGCGAGGATGTGCGCAAGGTTCTGCGTGACGCCAAGATCGGCTTTACCGGTATCGGCGCGGCAGGCAATGCCATACAGGCGACGCTGCTGAAGCCGGAGGAGACCGACAAGGCCTACGAGGAGCTGAAGAAGCTCGCTCAGCCGATCGGCAATGCCATCCTCGGCACGGCAGGCACCACCATGACAGTGGAGCGCGGGCAGACGCCGGGCACGATCCTGGTGCAGCCGACCGAGCAGGCTTTCAACGAGCGGCTTTCCAACGCCGCCGCCGCCGCCGTCGAAACGGTCAGCCGCCGTGTCAACGCGCTCGGCACGGTCGAGCCGAACATCGTCCGCCAGGGCCGCGACCGCATTCTCGTGCAGGCGCCGGGCTTCGAAGACACCAAGGCGCTGAAGGCCGTCATCGGCTCGACCGCCAAGTTGACGTTCCACGACGTGCATCCCTCGATCTCGGCGGCCGAGGCGCAGCAGACGCGCGTGCCGATCGGCTACAAGATCCATCCCTCCGACGAACCGGACGAGCCGGCCTACCTGTTGCGCGAGGTTCCGGTCGTCCCGGGCGACGATCTGGTCGATGCCCAGCCGGGCTTCGACCAGCGCACCAACGAGCCGGTCATCTCGTTCCGTTTCAACCAGTCGGGCGCGCGCAAGTTCGGCGCCTTCACCAAGGACAACGTCGGCCGTCCGTTCGCCATCGTGCTCGACAACAAGGTGCTGTCGGCGCCGGTGATCCGCGAGCCGATCCTCGGCGGCTCGGGTCAGATCTCGGGCAGCTTCTCGGTCGAGAGCGCCAATCATCTCGCCATCCAGCTGCGCTCCGGCGCACTGCCGACGCCGCTCACCATCGTCGAGGAGCGCACCGTCGGTCCCTCGCTCGGCGCCGACAGCGTCAAGGCGGGCCTCACCGCCGGCATCATCGGCTCGATCGCGACCATGCTCATGGCGATCACCGCTTACGGCACCTTCGGCGTCTATGCCGTCGTCGGTCTCATCATCAACGGCTTGCTGATCGTCGGCCTGATGAGCGCGGTCGGTTCGACG
>CALFEM010000213.1 GCA_937950105.1 uncultured Alphaproteobacteria bacterium
TACGAGATGCCTAAGTGACTGGAGTTCAGACGTGTGCTCTTCCGATCTTTCCTGGAGGAACGAGGCCGAGCGGCATGCGTTCCTCCAGGAAGGGATGCATGCGTTCCTCCTTCTTGCGCTCCTGCCACGCCGTCAACGCGCACTTGCGTCCATCATCGCTCAACAGCACCGCCCCGCCTTCACGGGTTTCGAAATCCTTCGATGTCAGTTGACGCCGGTTGACGAGCGACATGGCGAGGCGGTCCGCCAGCACCGGGCGCAACTCCTCCATCAGATCGAGAGCGAGACTTGGGCGGCCAGGTCGGTCGCGATGAAGGAAGCCGACGGCGGGATCGAGGCCGACACTCTCGCAGGCGCTGCGGCAGTCATGCGTGAGGAGCGTGTAGAAGAACGACAGGAGAGCATTGATCGCGTCCAGCGGTGGCCGGCGCGAACGCCCTCGCCAGCGCATGTCCGGCTCCGGAACGCGGATCAGGTGATCGAATACGGAGAAGTAGACGTTGGCCGCCTCGCCTTCCGAACCGCGCATGGTTTCGCTGGTCTTGTCGGAGAGTTCCACGCGCCGGAGGATGTGGGCGAGCCGGGACACCGCGTCGGCGAGCCCGACCCGCTTCATCTCGTCCAGGGCTTCGCCGTAGTCGCGCAAACCTCGCATCAGTACCGAACGCTGGTTGGCGATCTTGCCCATGACGATCGAGCGGACGATCTCGTCCGGCTTGTCAGATGCGCCATACTGTGCGCGACGCAACAATACATTACCGCTGACGGGGCCTTCTATGCGCGCTGCAAAGCGGCCATTGCGGTCGAGCAGAACGATCGAGATGCCGGCGGCGGCACAGGCGCCGATCAATCCGGGCGAGACGAAGATGCCGCCGAACACCACGACGGACGACAGCATGTGCAGCGGCACACGCGCCTTTTCCTGCCCTTCGACGTCCGCGACCACGTTCTCGCCATCCTTGCGCAGGGCAGCACCCTCGCTGGTGATGTAGACGGTGTTGAGCAGCTTCTTCATGTGGCGCTACGGCAGCTCCGCGAGAATGGACGCTGTCATCGTCGTGCGCCACGCCGCGGCCGATTTGGTGACGGCCCCCGGCCGGCACAACTCCTTCAGTGAGCAGGCGCGGCAGCGCTGCTTCAGGTGCGTGGGAGTGGGCGTGCGCTCGGTTCGGAAGACCTCCGCCAGACCTTCGGCAGTTGTTTCCGTAAGCTTGCGCAGTTGCTCATCGAAGATGACGACCACGCGCCGCTTCGTTTCGGCGTAGAACAACGCGCCCTCCGGAACCAGGCGGCCTGTCATTTCTTCGAGGCACAGCGCCTGCGCGCACAACTGCACCTCGTCGGCCTGATGCTGCTTCGGCTTGCCGCGCTTGTACTCGACCGGAAACGGCGTCTCGCCATCCTCGTGGACGAGGAACTCGACCATGTCGGCGACACCGGAAAGATTGAGCCGTCGGCACGCGATCGGTAGCGCCATGACGCGGCGGATGCCGCGCACCTTGCGCGAACCCGCCTTGTCGGCCACGGCGTGCAGGACATGGCCTTCCGCGGTGAAGCTGTTGTCTTCCTACAGCCGTTCGAGGTGGATGAGCGCGGCTTGCCGCAGGCAGTAGACGGCATGCTGCAGGGCCGAGATCGGCACGGGCTCGCCCGCCGCGATCCCGGCCTCTGCGTCACCGGGTGAAAGATCGGAGTCGCCGTCCGGCATGCCTACAACACTTCGATGATCTCGACGCCCTCGGGCAGCCCCTCGCGATCGATGGTGATGGTGTAGTCGGTGAACTTGCTAGGAATCGCAACGTCGCCCTTACGCTCGACGGTCACCCGCTCGAAGAGCTTTTGGGCTGGAGCATTCCCAAACTGGCAAGAATGTTTGAACACGACAAGCCGTTGCGCGTTCATCTCCATCCGCGCAGCAGATCTGTCATTCTCGAACATGTTCACCAGGGCATCGAACAGCAGCTTGAGATCGTCGCCCGAGAACCCGGTACCCTTCTTTTCATCTCCAGCGAGATTTGCCGAAACGAAGCCATGACCGCGATAGAGCCCATACGGCACGATGTACTTGCGGCCCATCGTGCGTTCTTTGTCGGCGTCCTTCTCGTTCGTCACCGACGATCGCGTGATCGTGATTTCTTGAGGCACGATTTGGTCGACGGACTGCGAAAAGCCGATCTGCACGGGTCCGCGGACTTGCCCAGCGTTGACGTCGGTGGTCATCACGGCTCCGAAGGTGCGGACATCGTAAAAATTCTTGCACATCCATCGCGTGATCTCGCGCGCTGCGGCTTCATCCTTCGGAAGCTTCTTGGCTTGCGGCTCCATCCCGAGCGCCTTGTAAGCGAGGCGATGCTGATTATTGAGGATCGCCTTCTCCTGCATGTAGATGGCGTTGGGAGGCTCGCCACCTTTCACGAGATCAACGTAGTTGCGAATCTTCCGCTTGAGGCAAACGTCTGTAACCAGGCCCTTTTGGCTGTCGATGTCCTGCCGAGGCATGTTCCCGTTGTCAGGGTCGCCGTTCGGATTGCCGTTCTTGATGTCGAAAAGATAGACGAAGTCGTATCGGTTCTGGATTGCGTTCACGTGAGATCACTCCTCGCCTTGACTGTCGGCTTCGTTGCGGTCCGGGCTGTCGTCGGGAACTGTGTCGTCGGCCTTTCCGCCATAACGTTCCTGATAGTATCCAATGAGAAACAAGCCTTGCTCCTCTGACGAATGTTGGTGAGGCCAGCCGCTGGCAAAGCTTGCCGCCAGCTTGCCCATGTCGCGGGCAAGTGCGGCTCCCACACTTCGGGCGTGCTTGGCGTCCTTGATCCAGGTCGCATCGGAATGACCATTTCGAAGGCGCTTGATGTGATGACGTTCAGCATTCTCAAGGAGCTTCGGAAATACGCGCTGCGGAGTCGCCGCTGCTGCGCCGAGAAACTTGTCTTTCACGGTCGAACTAACGTCCTCTCCGAGCGATGCAAGTTGCGCACGCTCTATGACCGCGAACAGTCGTCCCGCTCGGCGGGCCGGGTTCGGATCGTCTGGATCTGATCGCATAAGGTAGTCCTCCATCATCGAGCCGTCGGGCCGTCTAGGCAGGCGCTCTTCAAGGCGCATGCTGCGCACGATCACGCCCTTGATGAGCGCAATTCGGATGCTATCGAGCACATGATCGCTGCGCACGCGCAACAAAAGCAGCGACAGCAGCGACCCTGGGAACCTCGATCCGGTCAGTATCGCGCGGAACAGTTCGCCGCCGAGGAGCGGCGAAGTCTGGTCGCGGTCGAATTTGAGCTTCTTTGCGTCGACACGAGCAGGGGCGGTGCGCAACACGCCACTCGAAATCGAAAGCAGTCGCCCCTCCGGCCAAGGTAGAATCGCCATGTCCTGCAGGTAGCGCTGGTAGTTCGCGGCGAGCGCGCCGAAGCTGTCCTCATAATAGAAACGGATCGAGATGCGCGCTGCGTTCGGCGCGAGGCCGAGAACGTAGAAGCGCACGTCGTCGAGCTTCGGCTCGATGTCGCGCAGCGGCTCACCCTTGCGGATGCGCGTCAGCTTACCGGCGATGTCCTTGACCGCTGCGGCCTCGCTGTCGCCTGGGTTCAGGAGTTGCAGGAAAATGCTTTCCGCCTCTTCGGCGACGGCACGCTCGCCCGCGTCGGCCCAGAACACAGTGGACGCATCGCCGATCTGGACGCGGTGCCCGCTGTCCGTTCCGAGATAGCGGTTGAGAGCGGTCGTGTATTTGAAAGCGGCAGTTTCGGAAACCTGCGCGTTGTCACCTTGCTCATGGCCGTAGGATTCGAATGCATCGAGGTTGAACGAGACGATCGCACCGCCCGACGATTGGCCACCCCAGACGCCGCGGATGGACGGGTGCAAGCGTGCGACAGGTGCCGCTTCGCCGGTTACAAGGCAAATCTGCTTGGCCTGCGGCTCCGAGTTCGAAAGGTTCGCCCACAAATCTCGTGCGGCCGGCCGATCATGGAGCAAGGGGCCCCGGAGCCGCTCGTGCTCTAGGCAGAAAGCGACATTCTGGTCTTTCATCTCGTCCGGCCAAAGCGGCGCGACGAACTGATCGGGCGACCAGCTTTCCAGGAACTGCAACAACGCTTGCAATCCGTCATCCGCCTGCCCTTGCAGCGCCTCGCGATGCCGGGTCACGAACGCCGCATGTTCGTCAGCCAGGCGCTTGCCTTCGCCGGAAGTGACGCTTAGGGTGTAGGAGGTCTTGTCCCATAGGAAATTTGGCGCGATCGCCACCGTTCGCTTCACGGGCTGCGGCACCATCATGAGCGGAGCCGTCTTCCTCCTGCCCTCGCCCGTGCGCAGATCGATGACGTGCGCGACCGTACCGTCGAGGTTGAGCGAGATGAGAAAGCCGATCTTCTCGGCGGAGTAGCCAATCGCCGGCGCATTCGGCAGCCGGTCATAGGCCCGCACGAGCGACGCAAGGATGCTCATCGGCGGATCTCCGCGGAGTCGGGCGGCGGCACCTTCATCACGCCATTGTCGAGCCGCGCACGAAAGAACATCGACGGCCGGCCCTCGGCCTGATGGTCGATGTCCCACAGCATGAAGCCGAGGTCGCGCGTCTCACCGATCGCTTGCGGCAGCGACATATCCGGCGGGATCAGCTCGAAGCTGGCAGCGAACTCGCGAGTGCCGAGGCACGGCTGATGGAAGCACTGCCCGCGCGCGGCACGGCGGTTGAAGATGTCGAGATGCTTGCCTTCGTTGTCCTC
>CALFEM010000214.1 GCA_937950105.1 uncultured Alphaproteobacteria bacterium
CATACGAGGTGCCTAAGTGACTGGAGTTCAGACGTGTGCTCTTCCGATCTGGGACCAGCACGATCTCGAATTCGGCGCCGCCGCCGGGCGCGTTCCGCGCCGTGATGGAGCCGCCGAACTGCTTGATGATACCGTAGATGATGGACAGGCCGAGGCCGAGGCCGGCGCCGACATCCTTGGTGGTAAAGAACGGGTCGAACACGCTGGCGAGATTTTCAGGCGCGATGCCGGGCCCGCTATCGGTGACGGTCAAGATCGCGCGATCTTCGATGTCACGGCCGCTGATGCGGATGGCGCGACGCGGGCTCGCCCCCATGGCGTCGATGGCGTTGCCGATCAGGTTGACGAACACCTGCTGCAGTCGCACCTCGCCGCCGATCACTGTCAGATCGCGGGGGAGATCGATGGTCACGTCTACCTCAGCCTCGTCGATGCGCCGCTGCAGCAGGCCGATGGCATCGTCGATCGCGCGGTTCACAGACGTCGGCCCCATCGTCGTCGGCTCCTTGCGGGCGTAGGTTCGCAGGTGCCGGATGATGCGGGCCATGCGCGAGGTCAGCTCGCCGATCGCGGACAGGTTGGAGCCGACGATGTCGGTGCGGCCGCGCTCGAGGAACACCCGCGCGTTGTCGGAATAGGAGCGGATGGCAGCGAGCGGCTGGTTCAGTTCGTGGCTGAGGCCCGCCGACATCTGGCCGAGCGCGGCCAGCTTGCTCGCCTGGATCAGCTCGCTCTGCGCGCGAACCAGCTCCTCGGTCCGCTCCGCCACGCGGCGCTCCAGTTCGGCCTTGGCGCTCTCCTGCATCTGCAGGCGTTCGTTGAGGCGGCGGCGGCGCAGATGGATGTTGGCCGCGGCGAGAAGAAGCGCGGTCAGCGTGATCGCCGCGAAGGCGAGCGCGGCGAACACCTGCCGTGCGACGGGCGTAGTGGACGACAGGATCAACACGGTCCATCCTGCATCGGGCATGGTCCGGCTTTGCAGCATCATCTCTTGCGGAACCGGGAGCGTTCCGCCCTTCGCCGGGTCGGTGCGCATCTCCAGCAGCTCACCGGTTCCTGCCAGTTCGCGGCGGGAGGTGATGTCGAGCGGGGGCAGCGGCGCGCCGTCGTAGCGGCGCTCCTCGGCGATGCGCCGGCGCGCCTCGTCCGACAGCGGCGCGATCGTGTGCAGCAGGCGGCTCGGATTGCTCGACAGGAAGACGATGCCGTCGGCGTCGACGACGATGATGTCCTGGTCGGCGCCGCGCCACGCCGCTTCGAGGTGGCCGACCTGGAGCTTGACGACGGCCGCGCCGACGACCGAGCGGCCTTCGAAAATCGGATGGGCGAAGTAGTAGCCGCGCTCGCCCGACGTGGTTCCGACGGCGAAATAGCGGCCGAGGCGGCCTTTCATCGCCTCCTGGAAGTACGGGCGGTAGCTGAAGTTCTGGCCGATGAAGGCGCGCGGCCCGGCGAAGTTGCTGGCGGCGACCGTCGTGCCTGCAGAATTGACCAGATAGATGTCGAGCGCATCGGTGGCCTTGGCCCAGCGTTCGAGACTCTCGTTGGCGCGCCGGATTTCCTCGGGCGCCGCTGCGCCGGTGACGACGCGCGACATCTCGGGGTTATGGGCGATCAGGAACGGTGTGCTCTGGTGCTTGGCGAGTTCGCCGCGCAGCGTCTCGGCGACGAGACTCAGCACGTGGCTGTTGCGTTCGGAGAGGTCGGTGAGCGCGCGCTTGCGCGTGAGGTCGGCGGCGAGCCACAGGGTCAGCCCATACGCAAGCAGCACCAAAGCGCCGCCGACGAGGACGCGCCTGGAAGTCGTTACGAACGGGATGCGGTGTGCGGACAGTGGGACGTTTCCTCGCACGCAGGTGCCCGGAGCAGGTGAAGCAAACGGAAACGACCGTTTCCCGAACTGGCCTGCCCCAGGTTCTTGATTGCGAATCTGATTTACGACCTCGAAGGAAACCAGACTGCTTCCACTTCGGTCGATCAGGCTCCAAGCCACAATCTTGCGCCTTTCCGCGCGAGCGAACAAGCCGAGCGAGATAGCCAAACGGGCGACCCTTGGTGAAGGATCGCCCGTTTCGTCAATCGTACTGCTGCCACCGGTGCATCAGCCGCCGAAGCGGCGCTGCCACCATCCCTTGCGAGCCGGAGAGGTCTCACCCGGTTCAGCCTGGGCCGCCTCGTCGGGTGACATCACCACATGCTCGATGCGCGGTGCGCTCGCTACCGGCTCGCCGCGTGGCGTGCGCTGGGTTTCCGCTGCCGTTCCGGGCTCTTCGTCGGGCGTGTGCGGTGCCGCCGCAGGTGCCGTTTGGCTTGGGTTCGCCTCGCGCTCGGCCACACCAGCCACGGCAGCGTCATCGCTGTTGGCGCGCTCGCGTCGTGCCGGCGCGGCAGCTTCGGAGGCCCGTGCACGCTCGGCGTCGGCATGTGGCGCATCGCTGCTGTCGCCGTTCGCCTCCGCCCGATGTGGGCCGCGCGCGCGTTCCGCATGATCGGCCGCGTCGTCCGGCTCGTCGCCTTCACCGTCGCCGGCCTCGCCATCCGCATCATCCGCGGCGGTGACGCCGGACTCGTCCGGCCGCTCCTGGCGGTCGCGATTGCGACGGCCGCCGCGGCGACCACGGCGGCGGCGGCGCTTCGGCTCGCCGTTGCCGTTGGCCTCGGCCGATGCGCCGTTCTCGTCAGCGTCGTCGCTCCCTGCCTCGGCGGTGTCATCGGCCATGGCGCCAGCGCCCTCGCCGCCCGCAGCCGGCATCTCGCGCGCCGTATCGTCGTCATCACCTTCGATGTCGTCGCCGTCGTCGATCTCGCTCACGTTGCCGTTGTCGCGGCCTTCGGCGGCGCTCGTGCCGTCACGCTCGCCACGGCGTCCGCGGCGACGACGACGGCGGCGGCGACGGCCATCGCCGTCTCCCCCCTCGCGGTCCTCGCGATCGGAGCGCTCGCCGCGCTCACCACGTTCACTGCGCTCACCGCGTGCTTCACGCTCTCCGCGCTCGGCGCGTTCGCCGCGTGGCTCACGCTCTGAGCGCTCGCCGCGGGTCGGTCGCGCATCGCGCTCGACTATCTCCTCGTCGATCTCCTCGATCTCGACTTCGGACTCGACCGCGCTGTCGTCGTCGAAGCCCCAGTCCATGTTGACGACGGCGCGCTCGGCGCGGCGCTGGCTCGGAGCCATCGCCGGTCCCTTCTCGATGGCGAAGTTGGCGCCCTGCATCTTGTCGCTGCCCTCGACCAGGATGGGCAGGCCGTGGCGCGTTTCCATATCGTTGATGAACACGCGCTTCTTGTTGAGGATGTAGAGCGCGACGGTCGGTGTCGTCACAGCGGTCAGGGAGGCGCGCGTGCCGGCCATGACGGCATCCTCGAGGCCGCGCAGCACGGCCAGCGCCACGCTCTCGACCGAGCGGATGATGCCAGTGCCCTGGCAGTGCGGACACTGTGACGTCGAGCCTTCGAGCACGCCGGTGCGCAGACGCTGGCGGCTCATTTCCATCAGGCCGAAGTGCGAGATGCGCCCGACCTGGATGCGCGCACGATCGAAGCGCAGCGCGTCCTTCAGCCGCCGCTCGACGTTGCGGTTGTTGCGCTTCTCCTCCATGTCGATGAAGTCGATGACGATCAGACCGGCAAGGTCACGCAGCTTGAGCTGGCGGGCGATCTCGTCGGCCGCCTCCAGGTTGGTGTTGAGCGCGGTTTCCTCGATCGAGAACTCGCGTGTCGACTTGCCCGAGTTGACGTCGACGGCGACCAGCGCCTCGGTCTGGTTGATGACCAGATACCCGCCCGAGCGCAGCGTCACGTAGGGGCTGAACATCGCGTTGAGCTGGCGCTCGATCTGGTAGCGCGTGAACAGCGGCTCCGGAGCCTGGTAGTTGATGACGTTCTTGGCATGGCTCGGCATGAGCATGCGCATGAAGTCGCGAGCCTCGACGAAGGCTTCGTCACCGGCGACGATCACCTCCTCGACGTCCTTGTTATAGAGGTCGCGGATCGAGCGCTTGATGAGGTTGCCTTCCTCGTAGACGAGGCTCGGCGCGGTCGACTGCAGCGTCAGGTCGCGCACGCTCTCCCACAGACGCAGCAGGTACTCGAAGTCGCGCTTGATTTCCTGCTTGGTGCGGGCCGCACCGGCGGTGCGGATGATGAGGCCCATGCCCTCCGGCACTTCGAGCTCGGCGGCGATGGCCTTGAGGCGCTTGCGGTCCTGCGGCTGCGTGATCTTGCGGCTGATGCCGCCGCCACGCGCCGTGTTCGGCATCAGCACGGTGTAGCGGCC
>CALFEM010000215.1 GCA_937950105.1 uncultured Alphaproteobacteria bacterium
CAGGATGTCGACACCGACGTGGATACCCGTGCGCACACCGTAGGCAGCGCCGAACTTGGCCATCCACACGAACAGGTAGATGCAGACTTCCTGCGCCCAGGTGAGGTTGAACGAGTTGAGGAACTTGAACACCGCCCTCGCGGCGTCGGACAACCAAGGCATGCCGTTGCTGTTGGCCCATCCGATCAGCGCGCCGGCGTTGCTCATGCCATAGCGCTGGACCACGGCGACGAAGATGATCACCGTCGCGGCCGCTATGAGCGCGCTGATGATGATCTCCTCGAGCCGGTCGAGAATCCGAAGCAGCATTCGCGTTTCCTCCTGACGGGGCGGGGATGCCGGGCGGGTTCACCCCGCTCCGGCTCCATGCGAAAGGCGCGGCCCGCGGGTGCAGGCCGCTCTCGGTGCGTCGCGCTTACTTCGCGCCGGTGGCCGCGTAGATCTGCTGGATCAGATCCTTGCCGATGCGCCCCGACATTTCCTCGTGCACCGCCTTCAGCTTCTCGCGCCAGGCCTTCTTCTCGTCGGCGCTCATCTCGTGGAACGCGGTCTTGCCGGAAGCCTTCATGGCGGCGAGCGAGTCGTCGTTCTCCTTCTGCGCGATCTCGTTGGCGTAGACGGTCGCTTCGGCCATGGCCTTGTCGAGCGCGGTGCGCACATCGGCCGGCAGGCCTTCCCAGAATTGCTTGTTCACGATCACGGCGTAGCCGAGATAACCGTGGTTCGAGAGCGTGGCGTGCTTCTGCACCTCGTGCATCTTCTGCGTGAACATGTTCGAGGGCGGGTTCTCGGTGCCGTCGACGACGCCGGTCTGCAGCGCCTGATAGACTTCCGAGAAGGCCATCACCTGCGGCAACGCGCCGAGCGCCTTCATCTGCGCTTCGAGCACTTTCGACGACTGGATGCGCATCTTGAGGCCGAGGAAGTCGTCGGGAGACTTGAGCGGCTTGTTGGCGCTCATGACCTTGAAGCCGTTGTCCCAGAACGCGAGGCCGAGAATGCCCTTGCCTTCGAGCTTCTTCAGCATGGCCTTGCCGATGTCGCCGTCGGTGATCTTGCGCAGCGCCGCCTTGTCCTCGAAGATGTAGGGCAGGTCGAACGCCTCGAACTCCTTGGCGCCGAGCGGGCCGAACTTGGCGAGCGAGGGCGCCAGCATCTGCACGGCGCCGAGCTGCAGCGCCTCGACCTCTTCCTTGTCCTTGTAGAGCTGCGAGTTCGGGTACACCTCAACCTTGACCTTGCCTTCGGTGTACTTCTCGGCGAGTTCCTTGAACTTTTCCGCGCCCTTGCCCTTCGGCGTCTGCGGCGCCACCACGTGGCTGAACTTGATGACCGTCTGTGCGTCGGCAGAGCTGGCGCCGACAGCAAAGGCCGCCACGGCCGCGACTGCGGCGAGGGTGAACTTGCGCATCACATTTCCTCCGATAGTTGCGCGTCCCGCAGGTTCGGCGCACGAACTCCCGTGCAACCGCCCGCGTTGGGTTGACGATACGTTAATAGCAACGCCTGTGCCAAGCTGTCGCGGGAGCCGATCGCGCTGCACAAGCATCTGGCAGGCATGAGATTTTTGCGTCAGGTCAGCCGCAGCCTTCGGGCACCGCGCGTGGAGCGTGTGTGGCCCATCACCCATTGGTGCGGCCGCGTGTAACGCCGCCTACACGGGTGCGTTGCGGTAGCTGCGATGCAGCAAGCGCAGCGGCTCGCGGGTCATGCCTCGTCGTCGTCGACCGGCGGCTTGCCGAGGCTGAAGCGGCGCATCTTGTCGTAGAGCGTCTTGCGCGAGATGCCGAGCGCCTCGTAGGTCGCCTTGAGGCTGTGACCGGTGATGGCGAGGGTATCGGCGATGATCTGGCGTTCGTGGCGGGCGAGCTGTTCGGTGAGTGTCACCGCACTCAGCTCCGCGTCCGGCGTCGCCGTCGCCGCCGTGGCCACGTCCTTCCCGTCGATCTCGAGTCCGAGCCCGAGCGCGTAGCGCAGCGCGGTGTTCTGCAACTCGCGCACGTTGCCGGGCCAGGCATGCGCCATGAGGTGCGCCACCACCTCGCGGCCGGTCGGCGGCGCCTCGGTCTTGAACCGCGTTGCCGCTGCCTCGACGAAATGCTGGAACAGCAACGGGATGTCGTCGCCACGCTCGCGCAACGGCGGGATGGCGAGCGTCAGCACGTTGAGCCGGTAATAGAGATCGCCGCGGAAGTCGCCGCGTGTGGCGGCGCTCTTCAGGTCTTCCTTGGTGGCGGCGATCACGCGCACGTCGATGGCGCGCTCCTCGTTGGCGCCGAGCCTGGTGATGCGCCGGTCCTGCAGCACGCGCAGCAGCTTGATCTGCAGCTCCATCGGCATGCTCTCGATCTCGTCGAGGAACACCGTGCCACCGCTGGCGTATTCGAGCTTGCCGACACGTGCCTTCGCCGCGCCGGTGAAGGCGCCGGCCTCGTGGCCGAACAGCTCGCTCTCGATCACCGTCTCCGGCAGCGCGCCGCAATTGATCGGCACGAAGCGGCCCTTCGCGCGCGGGCCCTGATCGTGGAGGCTGCGTGCCACCAGCTCCTTGCCCGTTCCGGTCTCGCCGTTGATCAGCACGTCGGCATCGGTGGCCGCGAATGCTGCGATCTGGCTGCGCAGACGCTGCACCGAGGGTGTTCGGCCGATGATGACCTGCTCGAGCCCGCTGCCACGGCTGAGGGCAGCCTTGAGCGCACGGTTCTCCATCACCAGCGCACGTTTCTCGCTGGCGCGCGACGCGGCCTCGGCCAGCATCTCTGCGGCGAACGGCTTCTCGATGAAATCGTAGGGGCCGGCGCGGATGGCGGCGACCGCCATCGGGATGTCGCCGTGCCCGGTGATGAGGATGACGGGGATTTCGGCGTCGATAGAGAGCACGCGCGTCATCAGGTCGAGTCCCGACAGGCGCGGCATCTTGATGTCGGAAATGACGACGCCTTCGAAGCTGCGCGACAGGCCATGCAGCGCCTGCTCGCCGTCGGCGAAGTCCTTGACCGTGAAGCCCGCGAGTTCGAGGCCCTGTGC
>CALFEM010000216.1 GCA_937950105.1 uncultured Alphaproteobacteria bacterium
GAGCCGAAGCATCCGCTGGACGCTGGATCCCGGCAACGAGTGCCGGGATGACAATGCAGGTTGGCGGCGCTCGCGCGTTCCATTTCCCCAGCCTTCATGGAGAGAGGGTTAGGATGAGGGGCGGCCGCAAGCGCAACGCCGTCGTGTTGCCGCCCCTCACGCCGACCCTCTCCCCGCGAGCGGGAGAGGGGAAGAAGCGTCAGCCGGCGATCTTCGAGAAGTCGGCGACGGTAAGCGTTGCCGCGCGGATCTCGTTCAACAGCTTGAGGCGGTTCTCGCGCAGCGCCTTGTCGGGTGCGTTGACGATCACGTCGTCGAAGAACTTGTCGACCGGCGCGCGCAACTCCGAAAGCGCACGCATGGCGCCCTCGAAGTTCTCGACGTTGATGGCCGCCTGCGTGTCGAACTTCACCTTGGCGATGGCCGCCGCGAGATCGCGCTCGGCCGGCTCGGAGAGCAGCGGACCCGAGACGTCGCCGTCGTAGCGCGTCTTGTCCTTCTTCTCCTCGATCGAAAGGATGTTCGACGCGCGCTTTACGCCAGCCAGCAGGTTCTTGCCGTCTTCCGTGCCGAGGAATCCGTCGAGCGCCTCGACGCGCTTGACGATCAGCGCGAGGTCGTCCTGTCCCGGCAATGCAAACACCGCGTCGATCAGGTCGTGCCGCTTGCCCTGGTCGCGCAGGAACACCTTGAGCCGGTCCGCGAAGAACGCGAGCAGGTCGACGGTTGAGCCGCTAACTTTGCTGTCAGCTGCCGACACCCCATTCCACTCTGCCGGCACGGCCGCATCCACATTATCAGGCAGCAAGCTCTCCCCGATGCCGAGCTTTTTCACTAGCGACAGCCTGAGATCATTCTCCAGCACAATGCGGATCACACCCAGCGCGGCACGGCGCAACTGATAGGGATCGCCGCTTCCCGTCGGCTTCTCGCCGATGGCCCAGAACCCCACCAGCGTGTCGAGCTTGTCGGCGAGTGCGACTGCGATCGCGACGCTGTCGCCGTCCTCCTCCTTCGGCACCGTATCGGTCGGGCCTTTCGGCTTGTAGTGCAGCTCGATGGCGCGCGCGATCTCGGGCTTGGTGCCGACCTTCTCGGCGTAGTAGCGGCCCATCAGGCCCTGCAGCTCGGGGAACTCGCCGACCATGCCGGAGACGAGATCAGCCTTGCACAACTGCGCCGCGCGGCGCGCATCCTCCGGCGCGGCGTCGACAGCGCCGGCGATCTCGGCGGCGAGCTCGGCGATGCGCTCGACGCGCTCCTTCTGGCTGCCGAGCTTCTCGTGGAAGGTGATGGAGCCGAGCGCGATCTCCATTTCGTCGAGCGGCTTCTTCAGGTCCTGATCCCAGAAGAACTTGGCGTCCGACAGGCGCGCGGCGATCACCTTCTCGTTGCCGGCGACGATCTGCTTGCCGTCATCGGCCGCGATCAGGTTCGACACGGCGAGGAACTTGTTGGCGAGCTTGCCGGTCTTCGGGTCGCGCAGAGAGAAGCACTTCTGGTGCTGCTTCATCGACGTCATCAGGCATTCGGCCGGCACGTCGAGGAACGCCTTGTCGAACGCGCCCATGTAGACCGTCGGCCACTCGGTCAGACCGGCGTTCTCGGCGACCAGCGCCTCGTCCTCGACCCACTCGAGCTTCGCCTTTCTGGCGATGTCGCGCGCCTGCTCGGCAATCG
This sequence comes from uncultured Alphaproteobacteria bacterium, assembly GCA_937950105.1. Lineage (GTDB taxonomy): Bacteria > Pseudomonadota > Alphaproteobacteria > Rhizobiales > Hyphomicrobiaceae > JAEUMD01. Next base: position 1,681 of record CALFEM010000216.1, read on the forward strand.
CCGCCGCGCGCTCCGACGCGGGCAGCAGCACCTTCGCGTCCATCAGCTTCTTGCCGTAGTCCTCGAAGCTCCTGGCGTGGATCGCCTCGCGGCCGTGGAAGCGATGCCCGCGCGTCGCATCTCCACTCGTAAGTCCAGCGACCTCGAACGGCACGACCTTGCCGCCGAGAAGGCACAGGATCGAATGGATCGGCCGCACCCACTGGAACGGCGACGAGCCCCAGCGCATCGACTTCGGCCACGGGAACTTCGCCATCACGTCCGGTATGGTCTCGGCGATGATCTCACTCGCTGCGCGGCCGGGCTTGTCGATTTTCGCGACGTAGAAATCGCCCTTCTTCTCGTCCTTGACGATCTCGGCCTCGTCGATCGACTTGAGGCCCGCCGCTTTCAGGAAGCCTTCGAGCGCCTTTTCGGGCGAGCCGACGCGCGGACCCTTGCGCTCCTCGCTCAATGCAGGCGACTTCGCCGGCACTTTCTGCACCGCCAGCGTGAGGCGGCGCGGCGTCGCGAACGCCAGCGCCTCGCCGACGTCGAGTCCGCGCGCCTTCAACCCCTCGACGACGAGGCGCTTCAGGTCTTCGGCCGCGCGCGCCTGCATGCGCGCCGGGATTTCCTCGGAGAACAGCTCGAGCAGAAATTCGGACATGGGATCAGCTTTTCACTTGGTCGGATATTCGGACGGGGCGGGCGGCGGCACGGCGGGAGCCGGTTTGGCGGGAGTGGTCGCCGACGTCGTGGCAGTGCCGAGCAGCTTGCGGCCGACGTCCTCGACGGCGCCGGTGGCCGTCAGATAGCCCAAACCGATCACGCATGCACCGAGATACATCAACATCACCGGACGATGGCGGGCGAGGAAGAACAGGCCAAAGACCAGCAGGGGGATGCCGAGCGCGAGCCAGCCGGCGACGAGGGGCGTCATGTCCTTGCTCCCGATAGGTCCGATCGCGGCCCGATTGCCGACCGATCAGTTGAAGACGAGTGCAAGGATTCCTAGCAGAACGGCGGCGGCGATGAAGAGCCACAGCACGATGCCGGCGCTCGACACACCAAAATAGGCGAGCGCGGCGACGACGCCGGTGGCGGCGAGCCAGCCGAACAGCAAGGGTTGCATGGACCGCGGCCAGACGCGGCGGACGAGGAAGCCGATGAAAATGGCGCCGATGGCGATCAGCGTCGCCTCGCCGAGCACGCGCGGATCGGAGAGGAACGACCAGAATCCGCCGCCAGCACCCGCCTGCAGCATCGCCACCAGCGGCGGCATCGTCAGTGCCGCGACCACGGCGTTCCCCCTCGCTCGACCCGGAGCCGGCCCGTCGACGAAATGGGGCAGCACGCCGGAGGATTTGGCTGGGGCGCCAGGATTCGAACCTGGGAATGGCGGAATCAAAATCCGCTGCCTTACCACTTGGCGACGCCCCATCAGCCCGCGCGGGCCATCGAGGTCCGCGAAGCGACGCGCACCATAATGAAGCCGCGCCGGGCGGGCAATGGCGCTGTCGGACTGCCCACGAGGGCTTGGAGAGGCTTGGCAAGCATGCTGTGCGGAACGGCTTGCGGGCGGGCGATCACCTCGCTATAAAGCCGCCTCGCTTCGGGCGGCGCGTTGCGGCGCTCGGGCGATGTCGTGTTGCTTGCGCACGTGTTTCAGCGGCACACGCGAGAAGGGTCGGGCGGAGCGTAGCGCAGCCTGGTAGCGCACTTGCTTCGGGAGCAAGGGGTCGGGAGTTCGAATCTCCCCGCTCCGACCATTCTCACTCGGTTCCAGCTTTTCATCGCTGATGCGCCCGCAACGGGCATCCGGGCGCGTTCACCGCGCGCCAAGTTCCCCGTGGCGACACGCTCATGTCCCGTGCAAATCTTCCGCGAACCGCGAAGGAAGCACGGGATGCTGCTTTGGGCATCTTCGGATCGCACAGGAAACGACGCTTCAAGGGCACGATCACCGAATTCTCCTGGTGGCTGCTGCTGCTGCCGATCATGGGCGCCGGCGCCACGGCCCTGTTCGGCTATATGATGCTCGTGACCATTCCGTCCGAAATGCACGTTCTGAACCACGGCGTCGAGACCAAGGCCGAGATCGTACGCGTCTGGCGCGAGACCTCCAAGGATGCCAAGGGTCGCACCAATACCAGTCACTTCGCGCAACTCGCCTGGCAGGATCAGGCCGGGAGGCCGCGTCGCTTCGACCGGCTGAAAATCGGCCTCACGGCCTTCCGGCAGCTCACCGACGAAAAGGCCGCCGCCCAGCCGACGGTGATCCGCTACGATCCGGACGGCCGCCATCCGACGCCGTTCCTGATGGCCGATCGCGAAAACCGCGAATCCGATTGGGGCTTCGCCAAATGGGGCGTGATGGGCTTCGGCATTTTCACGCTGTGGAGCCTTTGGCTGATGCGGCGGAGCTGGGTGAGGGATCGCCACTCGAAACTCGCGGCTGCCGCCTCGTCCTGACGCCCGAACGAAAACGCCGTGGCATACAGCCGAGGCGTGACTGGCTCGATCGTCAGGTTCAGTTCCCGGCCTCGCGGCCTGCGAGCAGATCGATTAGCCTTGAAGACGACGAGCCTCTGGTTCGCGCTGCCAAAGGCTGATACCGCTCGCGGTCAAATCATTTGCTGCGGGGCCCTTCATGGCCAGCGACATCGCCTTCAAGACCAGCATGAACTTCGCCTACGGCGAGCCCTCGCCGATGGGGCCGGGTGTCGTGCGTCTGGTCTGCGAGAACCCGGGGCCGTTCACGTTCAAGGGCACCAACACCTACCTGGTCGGCTCGACCGAGCTCGCCGTGATCGATCCCGGCCCCGCCGACGAGAAGCACCTCGCCGACATCCTGCGCGTCGCCGCCGGGCGGCCAATCACGCACATCTTCATCACACACACGCATCGCGACCACGTCGACAACGCCGCCGCGCTGAAAGCGGAAACCGGTGCGCTGACCGCCGGCTTCCGCCGCTCCGCCGCCTCGCGCGGCACCATCGCATCGAGCCCGTCGGGCACCGAGTTCGTCGACATCGAGTTCCATCCCGACATCGCGCTCGACCACGACGACATCGTCGCCGGCGCCGACTGGAAGCTGCGCGCGCTCTACACGCCGGGGCATGCGCCCGACCACATGTGCTTCGCGCTCGAGGGCCGCGACATGCTGTTCGCCGGCGATCACGTCATGGCGTGGAACACGACCGTGGTGGCGCCGCCGGAGGGCCGCATGGCTGATTTTCTCGCCTCCCTGCAGATGCTGCTGGAGCGGCGCATCGGCACATACCTGCCGGGACATGGCGGGCGCATCGAGGATGCCGGGCGGATGGTCAAAGCCTATCTGCTGCACCGGCGATGGCGTGAGCAGGCGATCGTCGCCGCCATCCGCGACGGCAAGAGCAACGTGCGCGAGATCGCCGCGATGATCTACGACCGGCTCGATCCGAAGCTGCACACCGCCGCCATGCTCTCGGTGATGGCCCACGTCGAGCACCTGATCGAGCGCGACATCGTCACGGGCGAGGGGCCGCTTTCTTTCGATCAGCGTCTTTCGCCGCGTCCCTAGCCGAGCCCGCTTTGACCGGCTTGGTCGGGCGGCCCTTGGCGACGCGCTCGCCGCCCGAGCCGGGGATGGTCGATTCCAGCCGCTGCACGATGCCGCGCAGCAGGACACGCACGCGATGCACGTTGCGGCCGAAATCGTGGCGGCCGAAGCGCGACGCGGACCGGATGTCGATGCGGGCCTCGGTCGCCCCGCCCGCGACGCGCAGGACGACATCGTCGTAGAAGCCCAGCACCGTCGTGCGATCCACCGCCTCGATGACGCCGGTGAGACCGTTCTCCTCGGACGGCGGCTGCTCCTTGACGACCGTCATGCGTTCGCGACGCACCGCCACCAGCACGAGATCGTAGGCCTCGTCGACCGAGCGGTTGACGAGGAGCGGGGCCAGATCGGGAAACGCCTTCGCCTGCACCTCGGCGAAGCGTGCCGGATAGGCCGCCGGATTGGCCGGCGCCTTGCGCTGCGCGGCGAGTGTATCGAACGCGGGCGGCGAAGCCGGAGCGGTCGTGACGTCGTTGAGTTCGGGCAACGACCGCGCCAGCGGCACCACCGACAGCGGCCACGCCAGGATGCCGCCGGCGACCAGGAACGTGACGACCGCGCGCGCGGCCCCCGGCCCGCCGTGGCGCCAGATGCGCACGCTGGTGACGATACCGAGCACGATCGCCACCGCCGCGCCGATGAAGGACAGCAGCACGAGGCGGAGGAACACCGGCGTCGACATGCCGAAGAAGCGGTGCAGCACAATGCTCGCGGCGAGCAGCACCAGCGCGAACAGCGCAATGCGCGCGCTCCAGCGGGCGAGCGCCGGTGCCCCTTCGACCTTGGCAATCGTCATTGCTCACCCATGCTGCCGCTCTCCTCGAACCGTCGTTCGTAGCCGCCCCGGCCGGGCGACGAAGCCAGGCTTCAAGTTTGGCGTCGGGTGTAACGCGAGAATCAGTCGAAATACAGGGTGACGGCGTCGCCGCTCGGGGTATGCGGCGCTGAAATTCGGCACGAGGAGAGAGGACCACGGTCGAGACGACGGAGAAGATGCGCGGCGTGGCAGCGTGCCGACTCGCTCGGACGCTCGCGGTTCTCTGCGTGCTGGCGTGGACGACAGCCGGTTCGCGGGCCGAGCCGGACCTGACGGCGCGCACGCGTGCCGGCGCGACGGCGGCCCCGACACCGGGCTTGCCCGATCTGCCCGCATTGCCGCCGCTTCGTCCCCGGCCGCCTGCGACGCTGCCAACCGACGACGCCGAGAACCCTGCGAACGCTCCTGTCCCCGGCAGCGACGCAGGCGAACCTTTGTTGGCGGCTGTGCCGTTCGGTCCGTTGCGGATCGTCAGCTGGCATCTCGACGACGCCAAGGCGGCCGGCGCGCTCAACATGCTACCCGATCCGGACCGCGCCTGGCGCCACACCTTCGGCGCCGAGCGGCGCACCGCCCCCGCCAACACCTTCGACGCCGCCGCGCTGGACGCCGACGTCGTACTCCTTCAGGGCGTCCGCCGCATCAGCGACGCGCGGATTCTTTTCCCGGCACGGGATTGGCGGCTGATCGTGTCGCGCCAGATGCTCTCGCCCGTTCTGAAGCCGCGCGCCGCCAATCGCTTCCTGCTCGACGAGGTGGTGCCGGGGCGCCCGGCGACGACGGCGATAGCCGTCCGCTTCAAGCGAGGCCTGCGCGTTGCCGGACAGGCGCACATCACCGAGGTCGTCGTGCCGGTCGAAACGCCCATCGACTCGCGCGCCCCGCGAGAGACACCCGCCGCGCTCGCCGTGCGCCTGCTCGTCGACCGCAAGCCGCTGTGGGTGGTGTCGGCCGATCTTGCGGCGGCTTGTCCGGCCGGCGTTGGGTCATGCGGAGCTGACGATGCCCTGTTACGTTGGTTCGGGCAGCAAGACACCCAGGTTTTGGCCGGTGGCACCACGGCAGCCGCACCCGGCGGCTGCGCGCACCAGACGATCGCTCTGTCGTACCCTCACGTTCTGGCACGTGGCGCAGCGACTCCAGGCATCGGCTGCATCGCCCGCGCAAGCTGGCCGTGACGGGCCACCCGGGAACCGGGGGCTGGGAAGGTCTTGCAACCTTCGCCTCACGGATAGAGCCGCGTGCGCGACCACGGGCCGCTCGCCCCCTCGCGCCGGAACACGACGCGGTCGTGCAGACGGAACGGGCGATCGTGCCAGAATTCGATTTCCAGCGGCGTGACGCGGAACCCCGACCAGTGCGGCGGGCGCGGGATGTCGCCGAGCGGATGGCGTGCCGTCACCAGCGCCACCTTCTTCTCCAGCGCGAAGCGGCTTTCGAGCGGGCGCGACTGGTCCGACGCCCACGCACCGAGCCGGCTGCCGCGCGGCCGCGATGCGTAGTAGGCGTCGGCTTCCATATCACTGACACGCGAGACGATGCCGCGTACCCGCACCTGCCGGCGCAGCGACTTCCAGTGGAACAGCAATGCCGCCTGCATGTTGGCGGCCAGCTCGCGGCCCTTGGCGCTTTCGAGGTTGGTGTAGAAGACGAAGCCGCGCGCCGGCACCTCGGCGCCATCGAGGCCCTTTAACAGGACCATGCGCACGTTCGGCAGGCCGTGCGCATCGCTGGTCGCAAGTGCCATCCCGTTCGGGTCGTTGATCTCGTGGCGCTCGGCATCCGCCATCCAGTCGGCGAACAGCGCGAACGGCTCGTCTGCGGCGGTGAAATCGCCGGCCGGCGCCGCCGCCGTTGCCTGCCCCTTCGCTGCGCTCTCGAATTCCGACACGTGGTCCGCTCCCCGTCTCCACCCACCGCCGTCGGCCCGCTGCCGCGCCGCACGGAAGGACATTTCTTCAGCACGTCTTAACCATGTTGGCGCACTCTGGCCGGAGGTTCGCCTCGTATCGGCGATCCGCGTCGAGTTGTCGTTCTAGTAGCTGTGGTGCGTCATGCGTAGCAATGTGTCTCTGTTCCCGCTCGCCGCCGGTGTGGCGCTGGCGTTCGCCTCTGTGGCCGCGGTTTTCATCGCGCCCGATCTGGCCCGCGCCGCCGACCCGGCCGCGCAGTCGCAGCCTCCCTCCGCCGCGACACCGCCGTCCGCCACCCCCGCTCCCGCCGACGAGGAGCAGTCGAGCTGCACTTGCCCTGCTGACCGGCTTACGCCCGAGGCCAAGGAAAAGATCTGGCCACGGCCGAAGTTTGCCGGCCTGACACCCACAGCGCTGGACCAGAACGACGAGATCGCCGCCCTCGAAAGCGTACAACTCGCCCTCAGCGAGGTCGGCGACGGCTCCACCTACGTCTGGCACCGCTACCACGGCCGCCTCTCCGGCGTCGTGCAACCGACCACCTCGTTCCGCGATGCCTCCGGCAACGTCTGCCGCCACCTCGTCGTCATCCTGTCGTCCGGCACCCGCAGCCGGCGCAGCGAAGGCATCGCCTGCCGCCTCGGCAGCGGGCAATGGCAACTGCAGGGCTGAACGACGCCGGCGCAGGCCGGCGCGGCAAATCACCCCAGGACGGACGCACGGGTGCCACGAACCGGCACCCGCGCGGGCTCTCGACGGGCCCGCGCCTACCATACGACAGGACGACGGAGACGGCCTTCCCGCCATCTGGACCGGCAGCCCCTTTTGTGTAGATTGGCGGCCGAAGTCAGGACAATAAGCGGAATAAGGGTCGAGAGCCGATGACTGCAGCCGATGGCCAACCCCAGGCGACCGGCACCTTGATGGCGGGCAAGCGTGGCCTCGTCATGGGTGTTGCCAACAACCGTTCCATCGCATGGGGCATTTCAAAGGCCGTCGCGGCCCAGGGCGCGGAAGTCGCGCTCACCTATCAGGGTGACGCCCTGAAGAAGCGCGTCGAGCCGCTCGCCGCCGAACTCGGCTCGAAGCTCGTGCTTCCGTGCGACGTCAACAATCCACAGTCGATGGACGAGTTGTTCGAGCGGATCGAGAAGGAGTGGGGCCGGCTCGATTTCCTGGTCCACGCCATCGCCTTCTCCGACAAGAACGAGCTGGACGGCCGCTACGTCGACACCAGCGAGACGAACTTCACGCAGACCATGCTGGTCTCCTGCTATTCGTTCACCGCACTCGCCAAGCGCGCCGAGCGGCTGATGACGGACGGCGGCTCGCTGATCACGCTGACCTACTACGGCGCCGAGAAGGTCATGCCGCACTATAACGTCATGGGTGTCGCCAAGGCGGCGCTCGAGGCCAGCGTGCGCTATCTCGCCGCCGACCTCGGCAAGGGCGGCATCCGCGTCAACGCCATCTCGGCCGGCCCGATCAAGACGCTGGCCGCCTCCGGCATCGGCGACTTCCGCTACATCCTG
>CALFEM010000217.1 GCA_937950105.1 uncultured Alphaproteobacteria bacterium
TGCCTAAGTGACTGGAGTTCAGACGTGTGCTCTTCCGATCTTGGAAGCCGGGCAGCAGCTCGAGCAGAGCTGCGTGAGGTCGGCTATCAGCGGCGTATCAATTCGCACGAGGCCGACGCGGCTCTGCTCGAGCTGCTGCCCGGCTTCCAGATGTATGCCGGCTCGAACTACGATTCCAATTCTTTCCTGATGAACGCGGCCTGGTTCGATTGGGGCTACAAGGCGTCGTGGAACCTGCTCAAGGTGTTCCAGTATCCGGCCAAGCGCGATGTCGTGACGCTGCAGGACGATGTGCTCAAGGAGCGCCAGCTGGCGCTGACCATGGCGATCATGACGCAGGTCCATGTGAGCCGCGTGCGCTACCTGCATCTGCGCAAGGAACTGGCGACCGCGGACGAGTATCTCGACGTGCAGCGCCGGCTGTTGTCGCAGATGCGGACCGAAGCGGCTGCCGACCGCATCAGCGAACAGACGCTGATCCGCGAGGAGATGAACACGCTCGTCGCCGAAGTGAAGCACGACATCGCTTTCGCCGCCGTGCAGACCGCCTACGCCAACCTGTTCTCCTCCATGGGCCTCGATCCTTATGCCGAGGAGCTGGCGCAGCACATGTCGGTGTCCGAGGTGGCTTCAGGCTTGCGCGCCCGAAATCTGGAACGTGGAGACGCCAGTGCGAAAGTCACCGCCGCGTCGTACGGGAAGTAACGTCGGGCGGGCGCTGTCGCTGGCCTGCGGACTGACCTTGGCCGGCTCGATGTCGACACCGGTTCTGGCCGACGATCTCGCAGCAACCGCTGCGACGCGCAGCCATGATGGCATGCTTGCGCGTGGCGTCGTGCGGCCGGTCAACGAAGCGACCATTTCGACCGATCTGCAGGCCCGCGTTGCTCTCGTCGGCTTCAAGGAAGGAGCGGCTTTCAGTGCGGGTGATACGCTGGTCGAGTTCGACTGCCGGCGTCATCGCGCAGAGCTTGCCGCAGCCGACGCGCAGAAACGCGAAATGGAGCTGGCGCTCGACAACAACCTGGTGCTGAACGAGCATCGTGCCATCGGCAAGCACGATGTCGAGATCTCCCGCGCGCGTGTCGACAAAGCAAAAGGTGAGGCGGACGCCCTGCGCGCCCGCGTCGACGATTGCCGTATCGTCGCGCCGTTCTCGGGCCGCGTCGCAGAGCTTGCCATCCATGTGCACGAGGTGCCGCCGGCGGGTAAGCCATTCCTCAAGATCATCGACGATACCGCGCTCGAGATCGAGATCATCATGCCGTCGGATGCGCTGAGCTGGTTGCGAAAGGATCAGCCGCTCTCGTTCGTCATCGACGAGTTGAAGCACGCGTTCCCGGCGAAGATCACGCGCATCGGAGCGGCCGTCGATCCCATCAGCCAGACGGTCAAGGTCACCGCCCGTTTCGACGTCGGTGCGGACATCTCGGGCGTGCTGGCGGGCATGAGCGGCGGCGCCGAGTTTCCTGCGCAGGAGGGCTGAGCCGTGGCCGAGGCGAAGCAACCGGGCGACCGAGCCAGCACAGGCGCCGCGCGCCGTGTGGTGGTGTCCGCTCCGGCTGTGCCGGAACAGGCGCTCGAGAAGCTTGCGCAGTTGCGCGCGGAGGCGACGGCCTCGACGGCGACGGCCGCTCCCACTGCGGGGCGCGCAGCGCCGGCGGCAAAGGGGACTGGTCCTGTCGAGCTACCGCCGCGTGCAGCGTCCTCCGACGCGCCTGCCAACGATCGCGAAGCGGGCCTGCTCGCGCTGCTGAAGCTCGAGGCCGAGGCGCGCAAGTGTGCCGATACGTCCGAGCTGGCGCTGCTCATCGTCAATCAGACACGCCGCCTCGTGCAGGCGCGGCAGATGTTCGTGCTCGCGCGGCAGCGCGGCGATATGCGACTCGTCGGCGTGACCGCACTGCCGGTCGTCGATCGGACGGCGCCACTGACGCAGACCATCGAGTCGATCGCTGCGCATCTCGAGTCCGCGGGGCAGTCCGGCAAGACCTGTGAGTTCCGCATCTCCGCTTATGCCACTGCTGGCGACGAGACGGCGGCCAGCTATCCGCTACAGGACGCGGCGTGGGTGCCGTTCAGGGATCGTCGCGGCGACGTGTTCGGCGGCATGATCCTGACGCGTGAGGTTCCCTGGCAGGAGCGCGAGATCGTCATCGCGACGCGACTTGCCGGTACGTTCGCGCATGCTTGGCAGGCACTCGCACCCGTCCAGCGTCTGTCGCCGTCGTCGTTGCTGCCGGGGCGGCGTATGGCCCTCGTTACGGCTGGCGTGCTCGTCGCATTGGGATTCGTGCCGGTTTCGTTGACGACGCTCGCTCCGGTGGAGATCGTCCCGCGCGATCCCTTCGTGGTCGCAGCTCCGATCGACGGCGTCGTCGAGGATATTCCGGTCGAGGCCAACAGCAGTGTCGAACCTGGCACGCTGCTCGTGAAGTTCGAGAGCACGATGCTCCGCAACAAGCTCGAGGTGGCCGAGCGCGAGGTCCAGGTCGCTGCTGCCCGCCTGAAGACGACCACGCAACTCGCATTCGCGGACGAGAGCGGCCGTCATGAACTGGCGGTCGCGCGTGCCGATCTTCAACTGAAGATCGCCGAACGTGACTTCGCACGCGATCTGCTCTCGAAGGCCGAGATCCGGGCCCCGCGTGCGGGGCTTGCGGTGCTCGGCGACAAGAAGGAATTGATCGGCCGCCCGATGTCCGTCGGTCAGCGCATCCTCGAGATCGCCGATCCCCGGCAGGTCGAGGCGCGCATCGAGGTTCCGGTGGCCGACGCCATCATCCTGAAGCCCGGAGCTCGCGCCAAGCTGCTGCTCGATGCCAATCCGCTGGGGTCCATCGAGGCGAGCGTCGTCAGCACCAACTATCAGGCGCGTCTCAGTGATGCGCAGGTCCTGTCATTCCGGATCACGGCCGGGCTGACGGGCGCGGGCTCGACATCGCCCCGTCTCGGTGCGCGCGGCACGGCACAGATCTATGGTGAACGCGTACCGCTCGGT
>CALFEM010000218.1 GCA_937950105.1 uncultured Alphaproteobacteria bacterium
AATGAAGGCATGAACTGGCAGGACGAAGCGATCGTGCTTTCTGTGCGCCCGCACGGCGAGACGGCGGCCGTCGTCGAACTTTTCACGCGCGCGCATGGCCGCCACATGGGGCTCGTGCACGGGGGGCGCTCGCGCAAGAGCCGCCCGGTGCTGCAGACCGGCAATCATGTCGATGCGAGCTGGAAGGGGCGGCTGTCGGAAAGCCTCGGCCACATGGCGCTGGAACTGCGGACACATTACGCGGCAACCGCGATGGACAGTCCCCTCGCACTCGCCGGCCTCTCGTCCATGGCGAGCCTTGCGCGGCTGCTGCCGGAGCGCGATCCCCACCCCTCGCTCTACGAGGTGACGCTGTTCGTACTCGGCTTCCTCGACGATCCGAGCGTCTGGCCGGCGCTGCTGGTGCGCTGGGAAGTCGCCCTGCTCGCCGAACTCGGCTTCGGCCTCGATCTCGACCAGTGCGCGGCGACCGGCAGCAACGACGATCTGATCTACGTGTCGCCGAAGTCGGGCCGCGCCGTTTCCGCGTCCGCGGGCGAGCCCTATCGCGACAAGCTGCTCGCCTTGCCGCAGTTCCTGCTCAAGGGGCGCCGTGCGGGTGTCACCAGCGCGGACGTCGCGGCGGGCCTGAAGCTGACACGTTATTTTCTCGAGGCGCGCGTCCTGTCGCCACGCGGGCAGGCGATGCCTGAGCCACGTCTGCGTCTGGAAACCATGCTGGCGAACGCGCCGGCCGCGGCTATTTGATCTGCCGGCGCGCCTCGACGGCGATGGCCGGCTTGCCGTCCTTGCCCGTCGAGATGACGTAATTCTGGGGCGCCGCCGTCTCGTAGCGCGCCGACATCGTCGTCGTCCGCGTGCCGGCGACCGCCTTCTCGAACACGACACTCGCCGGCTGGCAGACCGTGTGCGTCGAGGCCATGCTCGGGGCCAACTCGTGGCGCTGCCCGTCGAAGGAATAGGTCACCCGCGATTTCGTGGAGTTGGCGATCTGCACATCGAAGGCGAGCGAGCGGGGCCGCGCGAACAACTGCACGGCGACATACTTCGGGTCCTTGTCGGGCACGCGGGCGACGGCGACGCCAGTCTCGGTGACGCCCGGGGCCTCGATGTTGCGGCGGTGGCCGGGGGAATTGACCCAGCCTTCGACGGTGGTGCGGGCGAGTTCGCGCGAGGCGAACCCGCGCGAGTCCGAGCTGCGGGCGAGGTTTTCCGAAACGAGGCAGAAGGAATATCCGGCGGCGCGCACGCGGTCCGAGATGGTTCGGCCGTCGGCGTCGTGGGCGAAGCTATTGGTGCGCGCGAGATAATCGGCATAGGCGCGGGCTGCGGCCGTGAGCACGGGCGACGGTTTCACCGCGGCGAGCTTCTGCTCCACCAGGTAGGTGTTGGTCATCTCGAAGATGGCCGCTTCGACCTGCGGAATTTCGGGAAGGAGTGCGGCCACGTCTCAGGCGTCCTGCTGTTCTTGCTGGCACAACTTATCGCGTTGAATTGCGCCGGTAAATTGACGATTGCGCGGGCTCGGCTTCGCCCCTGCCCGCCGCCAACCGCCGATTAACGCGGCACGGGTATGCTCATCCGTCTACGCCGTTAAACGGGGAGTGCGTTTGCATGAGTTTTTGGCAGGTCCTGTTCTCGTTCCGGGGCCGCATCGGCCGTGGCTCGTTGTGGGCCGGCAGCGGCGTGGCGACGGTGCTCGCAGCGGTCGGTGTCGTGACGGGGATGGCCGCCTTCGGAGCCGGCTTCACCACGGGCTCGACCGCCGGGCTCGGCGTCGCCGCCCTCGTGGTCGTCGTCACCATGCTCGCCTTCCTGTGGATGACCTATGCCCTGCTCGTCAAGCGCATGCGGGATCGCGGCAAATCGGCCTGGTGGCTGCTGCCGTTCTTCATTCCCGTGGCGCTGCGCATCGGCGCCTTCATGGAGGGTGGAACGGCCGGCATGGCAGGGATCGCCATGGATCAGAAGTTGGCGGCACTCGAGGTGGCGCTGGGGCTCTGGCTGTTCGTGGAATTCGGCTTCATGAAGGGCGTCGAGCCTGGCGAACATGACGGCACATTCACGCCAGCGCCGCGCGGCTTGGATGATGGCTCGGCCGGCTCTGACTGGGCGGGGCGGGCCATGTCGGCCATCGCCGAGCGCAGGGAGCATCCCGAGACGGCCCCGCACGAGGCACCACTGTCGCCAAAAAAGGGCAAGCATCAGAGTGGTTTGCGCCAGCAGCCGGCGGGGTTCGGCCGGCGCCGCGGCTTGCCCGCGTGACGGCGCGGCCGGCGTTGGCAGCGCGCCTGCGCGCCTGCGCTGGAGCTTTAGCTGTGCCCGCCCCGCACTTGAGCCGGCGCGCGTGGCGCGTTAACTGCTCGCCCCATGACCAGCAAACCGATTCCGCCTGCCGGGCCGATCGAGCCCGTGAACCTGCGCGAGGCGCTCGAAGAGCGCTACCTCGCCTATGCGCTCTCCACCATCATGGGGCGTGCGCTGCCCGACGTGCGTGACGGCCTGAAGCCCGTGCACCGGCGCATCCTCTATGCCATGCGCGAGCTGCGCCTCGATCCCGACCAGGGCTACAAGAAGAGCGCGCGCATCGTCGGCGACGTGATCGGCAAGTTCCATCCGCACGGCGATCAGTCGATCTACGACGCACTGGTGCGCATGGCGCAGGATTTCGCGGTGCGCTATCCGCTGGTCGATGGCCAGGGCAACTTCGGCAACATCGACGGCGATAACGCCGCCGCCATGCGTTACACCGAAACGCGCATGACCGAGGTCGCCGCCGACCTGCTCGACGGCATCGACGAGGATACGGTCGATTTCCGCCTGACCTTCGACAACGAGACGGAAGAACCGACGGTGCTGCCGTCGAACTTCCCGAACCTGCTGGCGAACGGCTCGTCCGGCATCGCCGTCGGCATGGCGACCAACATCCCGCCGCACAACGTCGACGAGCTGTGCCAGGCGGCGCTGCACCTCATCAAGCACCCGGGTGCGACGGTCGAGAAGCTGGTCGACTTCATCCCCGGGCCTGATTTCCCGACCGGCGGCATTGTCGTCGACAGCCGTGAGCAGATCACGGAAGCGTATCGCACCGGTCGCGGCGGCTTCCGGCTCAGGGCCAGATGGAGCCGCGAGGAGACGGGGCGCGGCGGCTATCAGATCGTCGTCACGGAAATTCCCTATCAGGTGCAGAAGGCGAAGCTGATCGAGAAGATCGCCGAGCTGCTGGTCGAGAAGAAGCTGCCCTTGCTCGCCGACGTGCGCGACGAGAGCGCGGAAGAAATCCGTCTCGTGCTCGAGCCGAAGACGCGCGCGGTCGATCCCGTGCTGTTGATGGAGAGCCTGTTCCGCACCACCGATCTCGAGATCAAGTTCAGCCTCAACATGAACGTGCTCTCGGGCGGTCAGATCCCGAACGTGCTCAATCTGCGCGAGGTTCTGCAGCAGTGGCTCGAGCACCGCGTCGAGGTGCTGGTGCGCCGCTCGAAGCACCGCCTCGACAAAATCGAGAAGCGGCTCGAGGTGCTCGGCGGCTACCTCATCGCCTATCTCAACATCGACGAGGTGATCCGCATCGTCCGCTTCGAGGACGATCCGAAGGCGAAGCTGATCGCCACGTTCGGGCTGTCCGAGGTGCAGGCGGACGCGATCCTGAACCTGCGCCTGAAAAGCCTGTCGCGGCTCGAGGAGTTCGAGATTCGCGCCGAGCACGAGAAGCTGTCGGCCGAGCGGTCCGACATCCTCGCCCTGCTCGAAAGCGACGACCTGCAATGGAAGCGCATCGCCGAGGAAGTGAAGGCGACGCGCGATCGCTACTCGAAGAAGACCGATCTCGGCCGTCGTCGCACCGACTTCGCCGAGGCCCCCGAGGTAACGCTCGATCTCGACGCTGCGCTGATCGAGAAGGAGCCGGTGACGATCATCCTGTCGGAGAAGGGCTGGGTGCGCGCGCTGAAGGGTCACCAGGACGACCTCTCCAAGCTCGAGTTCAAGCAGGGCGACAGCCTGAAGCGGGCGCTGAAGGCGCACACCACCGACAAGATCCTGCTCTACGCCACCAACGGCAAGTTCTACACGCTGGAAGCGAGCGCGCTGCCCGGCGGGCGCGGCCACGGTGAGCCGGTGCGCCTCATGGTCGACATCGAGCAGAACGACGACTTCATCGAGGCCTTCGTCTATCAGCCGGGGCGCAAGCTGCTGGTCGCCTCGCACGGCGGCTACGGCTTCGTGGTACCGGAGGAGGAGTGCGTCGCCTCGACCCGCAAGGGCAAGCAGGTGCTGAACGTCGCGGAAGGTGACAAAGCGCGCGTCGTCGTGCCGGCCGCCGGCGACCAGGTCGCGGTGATCGGCGACAATCGCAAGGTGCTCGTGTTCCCGCTCGCCGAGGTCAACGAGATGACGCGCGGCAAGGGCGTCATCCTGATGCGCTTCAAGGACGGCGGCATTGCCGACGCGCGCGTCTTCGCCAAGTCCGACGGCTTGACGTGGATCGACGGCGCCGGCCGCAATTTCACCCTCGAGTGGCGCGATCTCAAGGAGTGGGTCGGAGCCCGCGCCGGCGCCGGCCTGATGGCACCGCGCGGCTTCCCCAAGTCGAACCGATTCGGGCCGTCGTTCGGTTGAAACCGTTGCGGACCATTGCGGATTTACTCCGATAGCCTACAATCTCGCCGTCGAGATTTGCGATGAGGTGTCGCGTGTCGCATTTGCCGGGTATCGCCCTGCTGTTGCCGGTACTGCTGCTCGCGGCCCCGTTGGCCGAAGCCGGGCCGATGGTGCGCAAGTGTGCCAAGGGCGAGCATGCCGTGCCGGACGAGCGCGGCAAGGGCAACCTGTGTGTCTCCGCGAAGGCGTGGGCCGAGGCGCACAAGATCTGCGCGGCGATGGCAACGAAAGGGCGGAAGATCGATCCGAAGGAATGCCTGTGCCAGGATGGCGACACGGTCGGCCCGTGCGGGAACTGAACCGTAGACCACGCGGCGCGCGTGCTCTATTCGGGGTGTCGGGTACCGACAGGCGGGGCACCGGAACGAGAGCATGAGGGGCCTTCCAGCCAAACTGTGCGGCGCGCTGCTGGCGGCGGCTCTGGTGTTTCCGGGGACCGCTGTCGCATGTGAGCGCGCCGACTTCGAGGCCGTCGTGGACGAGGCGGCCGCGGCTCTGCGTGACCTCAACCTCAAGAACAAGCCGACCTTCCAGGACAAGCTGCGCGTGCTGAAGGACAAGCGCGGCTGGAGCCACGACCAGTTCATGAAGGAAGCCGCGCCGTTCGTGCTCGACGACAGAATCGCCGAATACGACCAGACCTCGACCGACCTGCTCGCCGAGATTTCGACGCTCGGCCAGGAAGGTGCCGACGCCACCACGCCGGACTGCAAGCTGCTCGAAGAACTGCGCTCGCGCATGGCGACTCTGGTCGAGAGCCAGACCGCGAAGTGGACCTATATGTTCGGCAAGCTCGACGCCGAGCTGGCGAAGTAGGCGCGCGTACGGCGGCCTTACTTCAGATAGGCCATCATGCGGCCCGCCGTCATCACTCCGAGCCACAGCGCGATCGATGCCGCCGCATGCAGACGCACGCGCAGCGGCGGAACGTCGCCGCGATCCCATGTCCTGACATCGCGGCCGGGCCCGGACTGGTAGAGGCCGGCGTTGACGAAGGCGAGCGCGATCAGCAACAGCTTGACGTGCAGCGAGCGGTTTCCCGCGAACTCGGCAGCATCCGAGATGAACAGCGCCAGACCGGTGGCGACATTTATCGTTATGCCCGCGAGCACGAACCGCAGCACGTGGCGCGAGAGATCGACAACCGCGATGGAGCGCGCGTAGCCGAGCAAGCGGACATCGAAAACTATGATGCCGCCGACCGCGAGCGCCAGTCCGAGGATGTGCAGGGTTTCCAGCAGCGGATAGGCCCACGCATTCTCGCGCAGCGCCACGGCGAGGCCGGAGGCGGCCACCTGCTCCCAGATCGACGATGGCTCTCCGGTTTCCATGCCCGTCAGGCTCAGCGCGCCGTGCCGCGCATGGAAATGCTGCGGCCGCCGATGGTGATGCTCTTGAGGCCAAGTTCAGCCGACTTCTGGCGGCTCACCCAGCCGGAGAGCGTCGCGGTCGCGCCGTCCTTCAGCACCTGCTCGGTCAGCCCCTTGGAGCGAGCGACGAGGATGCCCTCGGTCTCGACCGTCCAGGTGGTTCCGTTCTTGGCGGTAATGTCGAAAAAGATGTGCGGGTTGGAATAGCGGACATTGCCGATGACGCCGGAGACCGTGAGCAGCTTGCCGGCATCGTACTTGGTGACGAACGTATGGTGGGCGAAGACGGTGCCGGTGCCGGCGGCCAGGATGGAGAATGCGACGAGTGCCGCACGCGCGATCGGTCGGAGGGCAATGAGTGACATGCTGCTGTCCTGAGGAGATGCAACCCGCGCGAGCTTAGGTCACAACCCGTCACGAGCCGCAAGCGGGTGCGAGCGTCCCCGCGCGCGATTCCTCATCGGCGTGATGCAGAGTTGCCGCGGGACCCGGTACAGGTGGAACGGCCGACGCTTTCAGGCGCCCTTGCGCGGCCGATGGGTCCCACGCCGCGGGCGGCGCTGTCCGCCGTCGAGGCTGGCGAGGTCGTCGGCGGTGACCAGCAACACCTCGCCCTCGCTTTCCTCGGTGTCCAGCCAGATCAACGGCAGATCGGGGAAATCGTGCTCGATGACCTCGCGCCCGGTGCCGATCTCCATGACCAGCGTGCCGCCGGGCTCGAGGTGCCGGCCCGCCGCAGCGAGGATGCGGCGCACGAGGTCCATGCCGTCGGTGCCGCCGAGGTGGGCGAGCTTCGGTTCGGCGCGGTACTCCGGCGGGAAGGCTTCCACCGCCGCGCTCGCCACGTAGGGAGGGTTCGACACGATCAGATCGTAGCGGCGGCCGGACAGCGCTGCGAACAGGTCACTCTCGATCGGCGTCACGCGGTCATGCAGCCGGTAGTCGGCGATGTTCATGCGCGCGACGGCGAGTGCGCCCGGCGAGATGTCGACCGCGTCGACGCCGGCGCTGTCGAAGGCGAGCGCGGCGAGGATCGCGAGGCAGCCGGAGCCGGTACAAAGGTCGAGCACGCGGCCGACGCTGTCGGCATCGGGCACCAGCGCTTCGGGCCGCTCGACGAGCAGTTCGCCGATGTAGGACCGCGGCACGATCACCCGCTCGTCGACGCGGAACGGGTGCCCCTTGATCCAAGCCTTGCCGACCAGGTACGGGGCCGGCTTGCGCGTCGCGATGCGCTGGGCGATCAGATCGGCGAGGCGCTGGCGTTCGGGCCGCGTCAGGCGGGCATCGAGCCACGGATCGAGCTGATCGATCGGCAGGTCGAGGCCGGACAACAGCAGGAACGCCGCCTCGTCGAGCGCGCTTCCGGTGCCGTGTCCATAGACCAGATGCGCTGCGTTGAACTTGCTCACGGCGAAGCGCAGCCAGTCGCGCAGGGTGACGAGGTCATCGAGCGTGGCGGGATTGGTGGGCATGGAGAAGCCTTCGCGCGTGCGGGATCGTCAGGGATCGCAGGGGCCGGGGCAGACACGGGGCCAAGGCCAGCGCCGGATCAGCGCGGCGGAACCCGCTTCCAGCCGTTCGGCGTCAGGTGCTCTTGCGGCGTGTAGCGCGTCTTGTAGGCCATCTTGCGCGAGCCGTTGATCCAGTAACCGAGATAGAGATACGGCAGCCCGAGGCGCTTGGCGTAAGCGATGTGCTCGAGGATCATGTAGGTGCCGAGGCTCGAGGACTGGTCGTCGGTGTCATAATAGCTGTAGACCATGGAGATGCCGTCGGAGAGGC
>CALFEM010000219.1 GCA_937950105.1 uncultured Alphaproteobacteria bacterium
AACTGCAGCAGGGCTGGCGGCACCGTGTCCGAGAAATAGCGCGCGCCCTGGCTGCCACCGAACACGACCAGACGAAAGCGATCCGCCGGCCCCGCCGCCACGTAGGCCGCCGCCGAGGCCGCGATCACCTGATCGCGCACGGGGTTGCCGGTGAAGCGCAACTTCGAGCGCAGTGCCTCATCTATGCCGCGCACCTCCTCGAACGAGGTCGCGATCGCCGTCACGCGCTTCGCCAGCATCCTGTTGGCGCGGCCGAGGATGGCGTTCTGCTCGTGCACCGCCGTCTTGATGCCCTTCATGCCGGCGGCGATCAGCGGCGGGAACGTCGGATAGCCACCGAAGCCGATGACGACGGCCGGGCGCACCTCGCCCATCAGCGCCAGTGCCTTGCGCACGCCGCGCGCCAGCGTCAACCCGGTCTTTGCCATGGCAAGCGGAGAGCGTCCGGCAAGGGTCGCCGCCGGCACCTGATACGTGTGGCGGGCCGGAAAGCCGGTTCCGTAACGGTCGCCGCGTTCGTCGGTGACGAGATCGACGACGATGCCGCGCCGGCCGAGTTCCTCCGACAGCGCGAACGCGGGGAACAGATGCCCGCCGGTGCCGCCCGCCGCCAGCATGACCGTCCGTTCCGATTTACTCATGCGGCTTCGCCCCGTCGTCTCGTTCATCCACGCCCCTGTACACGCACCCATGCCGTCCGTCCGCAATCCATCATTCCGCCGGACCGAGCCGGGCACCCCGCGGCGCGTCGCCGAGATCGACGGCGGGCCGCAAGCGCCCCGGATCGAGATGCAGACGATCCGGGCGCCGTCGTGTCAGGGCAAGCAGCATGCCGAGCGTGATCGACACGGCGATCATCGACGACCCGCCAGCCGAGATGAAAGGCAGCGTCATGCCCTTGGCGGGAATGAGGCCGACGTTGACCGCCATGTTGATGAGCGCTTGCAGGCCGAATAGCAGCGCCAGCCCCTGGATCGCCAGCCGCGTGCGCGCATCGGGTTCGCGCGCCGCGCATTTCAGCGCTCTCAGCACGATGAAGGCGAACAGCGCCAGCAGCACCAGACACGCGACGACGCCATACTCTTCCGCAACCACCGCGAAAATAAAATCGGTGTGCGCATCGGGCAGAACCGTCTTGATGGTGCCCTCACCCGGACCGCGACCGAAGAAGCCGCCTTCACCGAACGACTGCATGGCGCGCTCGACCTGCGTGTTGTCGCCGCTGTTCGGCTGCAGGAAGCGGTCGACGCGGCTCTGAACGTGCGGGAAGACGTGGTAGGCACCGGCGAGGCCCAACGCACCTGCTGCCGCAACGCCGATTGCGGCAAGGATCGGCTGTCCCGACAGCAGGAACTGCGCCCCCCACACGAGCGAGATGAGCAGCGTCTGCCCGACGTCCGGTTGCGACACCAGCAGCGCCGCCAGCACCACACCGAGCAGCACGACGAGCGGCAACGCCGGCATGTCGCGGCGCGTCTGCGCTTCGGCGAACAGCCAACCGGCCACCACCGCAAACGCGGGCTTGGCGAATTCCGACGGTTGCAGCGAGTGCCCGGCAATGCTGAGCCAGCGGCGTGCCCCATTGATCTCGGCGCCCGTCAGGTGCACGGCGACGAGGCCGGCGAGCGAGGCCAGCAGCAGCGCCAGCGAGAAGCGGCGCACCCCCGCAGGCTTCAACAGCGAGACGGCCAGCATGGTCGTGACGGCGAGCGCCGAATAGACGACGTGGCGCTCGACGAAATGGAACGTGCTGAAGCCCTTCTTCAGCGCCACCGCCGGGCTCGCCGCGAGCGACAGCACGAGCCCCGTCGCCACCAGCACCAGCACCGCCGCGAGCAAACCGTGATCGACGGTGAACCACCACTGCGCGAGGCGCCCGCGATCGGCCCGGCTCACGCGCATGGCGTTGCTCCGCTCATGCTGCGCGGCCTTTCATGGTGACGCCGGGTAGTGTCGCGACCCGCGCCAAGAATTCGTCGCCGCGATGCTCGAAGCTCTTGAACTGATCGTAGGAGGCACACGCGGGTGACAGCAGCACCACCGGTTCCTTGGCAGCGCTGGCGCTCGCGTCGCGCGCGGCGGCGGCGACCGCGACGCCGAGCGTACCGCACCGCTCGTAAGCCACCTTGCCGTCGAGCGTCGCCGCGAACTGCTCGCTGGCGGCGCCGATCAGATAGGCCTTCGCGATGCGCGGGAAGTACGCCGCCAGCGTCGCGATGCCGCCCTCCTTCGGCTTGCCGCCAAGGATCCAGTAGATGTCCGACGGGAACGCCGCGAGTGCCTTCTCGGTGCTGTCGGCGTTGGTCGCCTTGCTGTCGTTGATGAACAGCACCGAGCCGGCGCGACCGGCTTCTTCCATGCGGTGCGGCAGGCCGGGATACGACGCGAGCGCCACCTGCCAGTCGATGCCGGCCTGGACGCCACTCAGATTGCCGAGTTCGCGCACTGCGGCGATGGCGGCGAGCGCGTTCTGCGTGTTGTGCGCGCCGCGCAGAGTCGAGATGCCGGCGGTGGTCGCGAGCCGCACGGCGAGGCCCGTCGCATCGGAGCAGATCAGCCATCCGTCGTGCTCGCAGTATCCCGGCGCAATGGCGCGCTTTGCGCTCACAGCCGCAACAGGACCAGCGGCGATCCTGCGTCTCACGATGGCGAGGCTGTAGTCGTCGTCGATGCAGCCGACCGCCACGCCGCTCGTTTGCACCAGCCGCTCCTTGATGGCGGCATAGTTGTTCATGGCGAGATCGAGATCGTCGGCGGGGCCGTGACGGTCGAGATGATCCGGCGTCAGGTTCAGCAGCACACCGACGCTTGGCGCGAGGCCCGGCGTCAGGTCGATCTGGAAAGAGCTCATTTCGATGACATGGATTCGATCGGGCGACGGCGGCTCCAGCGTCAGGATCGCCTTGCCGATGTTGCCGCCCATCTGCACGTCGCGGCCCGCACAGCGCAGGATGTGCGCGATGAGGGCCGTGGTGGTCGATTTGCCGTTGGTGCCGGTAATGCAGACGACCGGCGCCTCCGGGCAGTGCGCGGCGCGCTCGCGGAAGAACACCTCGATGTCGCCGATCACCTCGACCGGCGCGCGGCCGGCGGTTGCGCGTCGCGCGCTTTCCTTGCGTGCTTCCAGCACGACCCAATGTGGCTCGGGGTGCGTCAACGGAACGCCGGGCGCGAGCAGCAGCGCGTCGATGCCGGTCCAGTCCTCGGCGCGGAGATCGCGCACCGCGAAGCCCTGCACTGCGGCCGCCGCGCGTCCCGGCTCGCCGTCGTCCCAGCAGACGACATCGGCGCCGCCCTCGACCAGCGAGCGTGCGGAAGCGAGGCCCGAGCCGCCGAGGCCGAACACGGCCACGCGCTTGCCGTTGAATGTCGTGGCGCGAATCATGTGTCGAAATCTAACCGAGTTGGAGGCAACGCGCTGTTGCCGCGCCGCCCGCTTGCATCAGCGGATGAGGTTCGTAAGCCTCTCGGATCGCCGCCAGACTTTTCCTCTCCCGGGACGGGAGAGGGTGCCCGAAGGGCGGGTGAGGGACTTGCCGCAGGCGATACCACCGATGTCGACAAGGGCACTATCCGGCTTCGGCCACCTTCCCTCCCGCCAAGTGAGAAGGTCAGCACATCAGCGCAGCTTCAGCGTGGCGAGGCCGATCAGGGCGAGGATCACCGAAATGATCCAGAAGCGCACGACGACGGTCGATTCCTTCCAGCCCTTCTGCTCGTAGTGATGGTGCAGCGGCGCCATGCGGAATACGCGCTTCCCCGTCAGCTTGAACGAGGCGACCTGGATGATGACCGACAGCGTCTCGAGAACAAACAGGCCGCCGACGATGCCGAGCACGATCTCGTGCTTGGTTGCAACGGCAATGGCGCCGAGCGCGCCGCCGAGGGCGAGCGAGCCGGTGTCGCCCATGAAGATCATGGCGGGCGGCGCGTTGAACCACAGGAAGCCGAGGCCCGCGCCGATCAGTGCGCCGCACAGTACCGCGAGTTCACCCGCACCGGCGACGTAGTGAATCTGCAGATACGTTGCGAACTTGGCATTGCCGGTGAGATACGCGATCAGGCCGAAGGTGGCGGCAGCGATCATCACCGGGACGATGGCGAGGCCGTCGAGACCGTCGGTCAGGTTGACCGCGTTACCGGCGCCGACGATCACCAGCATGCCGAACACGACGAAGAAGAGGCCGAGCGGGATCAGCAGATTCTTGAAGAACGGCACGGTCAGCGCGTCCGAAAACCCCGGCGTGCCGATGGCGATGATGGCGTAGGTGGCGATCGCTGCGACGACGATCTCGATGAGCAGGCGGAACTTGCCGCCGAAGCCCGCCGTCGTGCGCTTCGTCACCTTGAGGTAGTCGTCGTAGAAACCGATGGCCGCGTAGCTCACGGTCACGAACAGCACGATCCAGACATAGGCGTTCGACAGGTTCGACCACAGCAGCGTCGCGACGAGGAAGCCGGCGAGGATCATCAGGCCGCCCATGGTCGGCGTACCGGCCTTGGCGAAGTGCGTCTGCGGGCCGTCGGTGCGGATCGGCTGGCCCTTGCCCTGCTTGACGCGCAGCAGATCGATCATCGCCGGACCGAACAGCATCACGAACAGCAGCGCCGTGAAGATGGCGCCGCCGGTGCGGAATGTGATGTAGCGGAAGACGTTGAGCGGTCCGATCTGGTCGGAGAAATTGACGAGCTCGTAGAGCATGCCTTCGAAACCCCCAGCGGGATGCGCGCGAGCGCCCCCAGTTCACGTCAAGCGGCCTTTTCGGCCAACGATTTCACTGCGGCGACGAGCGGCGCCATGCGCGAGCCGTTCGAGCCCTTGATCATCACCACGTCGCCAGCCGCGAGCGCGGCGAGCAGCGCCGGCTGCAGCTCCGCCGAGGTCGCCGCCCAGGCGCCGCGCCTCTCAGCCGGCAGCGCGTCGAAGAGATGGCGCATGTTCGGCCCCGCCGCGAAGACGAGATCGACGCCCGCTTCGCCGATCGCATCGGCCAAGCCTTCATGCAGCGCGCGCGCCTGCGCTCCCAGCTCCAGCATGTCGCCGAGCACGGCGATGCGGCGCGGATGCGCGCTGCGCGGCAACGGCGCCAGCGCCAGCAAGGCCGCGCGCATCGATGCAGGATTGGCATTGTAGCTCTCGTCGATCAGCAGCACGCTGCCGCCGCCCCACGGCGCAAGCGTGCGCGAGCCACGCCCTTCCGGCGTGCGGAACGCGGCAAGGCCACGCAGGGCGTTCATCAGATCGGCACCGGCGGCTTTCAGTGCGGCGAGCACCGCGACCGCGTTCGCCACCATGTGCGCGCCGACCGCGCCGAGCACGAACGACTGCCCGTGCGCGTCGACCAGCGTCTGCCCGTCGACCTCGTGCGCGCGCACCAGACGCACCAGCCCGAGGCCGAGCGTGGCGGGGTCGAAATCCTCCGGTTTGTGCAGGCGGCCGCTGAACGGCACCACGCGCACGCCGGGCTGGCGCAGCGCCGCGTCACGCAGGCGCGCATAATGCGCATTGTCGTAGTTGATGATGGCCGTGCCGCCGTCACCGAGCCCGGTGAAAATTTCGGCCTTGGCGTCGGCGATGGCTTCCTCGCTGCCGAAGTGCTCGAGATGCGCGGAGACCACCGTCGTTACGATGGCAACGTGCGGGCGCACGAACGCGACCAGCGGCGTGATCTCGCCCGCGTGGTTCATGCCGATCTCGAAGATGGCGTAGCGTGTCGAAGCCGGCATTGACGCAAGGGTGAGCGGCACGCCCCAGTGGTTGTTGAACGACTTGGCGCTCGCATGCGTGGCGCCGAGACGTTCGCAGCAGGCGCGCAGCATCTCTTTCGTCGTCGTCTTGCCAGCGCTGCCCGTCACCGCGATGACGCGCGCTTCCGGCGCCAGCCGCGCCCGCGCCGCGACCGCGATGCGTTCGAGCGCGCGCAGCGGATCATCGACGCGGATCAGCAGCGCGTCGCCCGGTTTGCGCTCATAGCCGCGCGATACCAACGCCGCCGCCGCGCCCTTGGCGAACGCCGCCGATACGAACTCGTGGCCGTCGCGCTGATCCTTGAGCGCGATAAACAGATCGCCCGGCTGCAGCGAGCGCGTGTCGATGGAGAGCCCGGTGACGTCACCCGAGCGCTCACCGTCCGCCAGCCCCTCGGCGGCAGTCACCAGCGCATGGATCGTCCACAGCGGCTCAGTCATGCTCACTCCGGCCTGCGATTTGCGAACGGGTTCCATACCCATCGACGTCATTCCCGCGAAGGCGGGAACCCAGCCACGTCGAAATGAGCGGCTCCGTCTCTCGAACTCGAGCTGTGTCTGGATCCCGGCTCAAGGGCCGGGATGACGTAAGGGTGGAGCAACTGGATTGCTCCACAGACATCGACCCGCTAGCCATGCCCCGTCTCCCGTGCGATTGCCGCCCGCGCCACCTCGTGATCCGAAAACGGCAGTACCTTGTCGCCGACGATCTGGCCCGTCTCGTGGCCCTTGCCGGCGATCAGCACGACATCGCCTTTTCCCATGCCGGCA
This sequence comes from uncultured Alphaproteobacteria bacterium, assembly GCA_937950105.1. Taxonomy (GTDB): domain Bacteria; phylum Pseudomonadota; class Alphaproteobacteria; order Rhizobiales; family Hyphomicrobiaceae; genus JAEUMD01. The sequence continues at coordinate 6,520 of CALFEM010000219.1, forward strand.
ATCGCTGCCGTAATCGCCTCGGCGCGGTCGCCAATCTCGCGCGCGCCAACGGCTCCCGCCAGGATCTCGGCGCGGATCGCTGCCGGCACCTCGGTCCTCGGATTGTCGTCCGTCACGATCACCTGGTCGGCGCCTTCGACTGCGAGCCGCCCCATGATCGGCCGCTTGCCCTTGTCGCGGTCGCCACCGCAGCCGAACACGCATACGAGCCTGCCGGTGACGAACGGCCGGACACCCGCAAGCGCGGCGGCAAGTGCTTCGGGCTTGTGCGCGTAATCGACGACGACGAGCCCGCCGCGGGACTCGCCCACCACATCGAGGCGGCCGGGCACACCCTGCAAGGTTTCGAGCGCGGCGAGGGCGTCCTCCGTGGCGGTACCTGCAGCGATGGCGAGTCCGGCGGCAACCAGCGCGTTCTCGACCTGATAGGCGCCGATCAGCGGCAAACGGATCTCGGCGTCGCCATGCGCGTGCTCGATGCGCAGCAGCTGGCGAAATCCGTCGCGCTCAGCTGCGACGAGTCGCAGCGCCGTGCCCGCGCGCCCGACGGTGCGCACGTCGAGGCCGCGCGCGCGGGCGGCATCCGCGACATGGTCCCCATAGGCCCCGTCGGCGTTGACGACGGCCGGCTGCCCCGGATGCAGCAACGCCCCGAACAGGCGCATCTTGGCCGCAAGATACTCTTCGACCGTCGCGTGATAATCCATGTGATCGCGGCCGAGATTGGTGAACGCCGCCGCCGTCAGCCGCACGCCATCGAGGCGATGCTGGTCGAGACCGTGCGAGGACGCCTCGAACGCGAGATGCGAAATGCCCTCGCGTGCCAGCTCGTCGAGGGTCCGATGCAGCGACACCGGATCGGGCGTCGTCAACGAGCCGTAGACGGCGCCGTCCGGCTTGACGATGCCGATGGTGCCGAGCGAGGCGGCGCGCTTGCCGGCGTGCGCGAAAATCTGGCGCGTGAACTCGGCGACCGAGGTCTTGCCGCTGGTGCCGGTGACGGCGACCGTGACGGCCGGTTGCGCCGGGTAGAAGCGCGACGCCATCAGCGCCAGTTCGCGGCGCGGGTTCGCCACCCTGAGGACGATGGCACCGATTCCGTCCGGCACCTCTGTTTCGGACCGCGTCACGATCACGGAAGCGCCACGTGCGGCCGCGTCGGCAACGAACCGTGCGCCATCGGTGCGCGCGCCCGGCATGGCGACGAACACGAACCCGGGCGCGGCGAGCCGGCTGTCGGCAGTCAACCCCGTTATGAACAGGCGCGCGGCGGCGTCCGGCGCGGCAATCTCGG
>CALFEM010000220.1 GCA_937950105.1 uncultured Alphaproteobacteria bacterium
TCCGCCTGGTCGATGACACAGCAGCAGGCGAGCTGGTGCTGACGCAAGCAGCGGCGCAGCCGTTGGCCAACCCCGAAGATTCGACTCGCACGCGTCTCGCCATCCAAGGCACCGTGGCCGCTGGCATCGCCGCCGTGTGCGCCGACATGAGCGGCGCCGCCCAGGCCGCCTTCGATCTCGCGATGGACTACCTGCGCACACGCAAGCAGTTCGGCCGCCTGATCGGCGAGAACCAGGCGCTGCGCCATCGCGCGTCCGAGATGCTGGTCAGCCTCGAGATGGCGCGCAGCATGGCCATGGCCGCCGCTGTTGCGGCAGACGATGCCAGCGCGGAAGACAGTGCCCCCGACCTGCATCGCGCGAAGCTCTCCGTCGCCCGCAACGCACGCAACGTGGCGCTCGGCGCGATCCAGCTTCACGGCGGCATCGGCATGACAGAGGAATACGCCGTCGGGCACTACCTGCGGCGCATCCACGTGCTCGACCAGATGTTCGGCGACGCCGACGCCCATGCCGCGCGTCTCGCGGCTGCCCTTCTTTGAGACCTACACCGATGAGCATCACCCCCATGATCTACCTCGACGGCCGCGGCGTGACGCGCGACGAGGTGCTGCGCGTGGCGCAGCAGGCAGCCACGGGCTTCGAGCAACTCGGCGTGAGCGAAGGCGACACCGTCGCCCTGCTGCTGCGCAACGACTTCGCCTTCTTCGAAGTACAGCAGGCCGCCGCCGCGGTCGGCGCCTATGGCGTGCCGCTCAACTGGCACGGCCGCACGGAAGAAGTGATCTACGTGCTCGAAGACGCGAAGCCGAAGGTGCTGGTCGCGCATGCCGACCTTCTCGCCCCGATCCGCGCGCTCGTGCCCGCGGGCATCCGCGTCTTCGTGGTGCCGACGCCGCCGGAAATCCAGCAGCGCTACGGCGTCTCGACCGAACTCGCACGGCCCTTACCGGGCGACACGGTTTGGCGCGAATGGGCCGAGCGCTTCGAGCCGCTGCAGGCGCCGCCGCGCCGCGCCCGCGCGACCATGATCTACACCTCCGGCACCACCGGCCATCCCAAGGGCGTGAAGCGCCAGCCCGCCACGCCCGAGGAAAGCAAGGCCTATGTCGAGTTGTTCGCCAGCGTGTATGGGCTCAAGCCCGGCGTGCGTGCGCTGGTGTGCGGCCCGCTCTACCACGCGTCGCCCAACGGGTACGGCCGTCAGGCGCTGATGACGGCGGACGTGCTGGTGCTGCAGTCCAAGTTCGATCCGGAAGAGACGCTGGCGCTGATCGAGAAGCACCGCATCGACAACGCGGTGATGGAGGCCACGATGTTCGTGCGCATGCTCAAGCTGCCGCCGGAGGTGCGCAACCGCTACGACGTGCGCTCGCTGCGATGGGTGACGCACACCGGCGCGCCGTGTCCGCGCGAGGTGAAGAAGGATCTGATGGATTGGTGGGGTCCCGTGGTCTACGAGACCTACGGCGGCACTGAAGTCGGTACCGCCACGCTCGCCACGCCGCAGGACTGGCTGGAGCATCCCGGTTGCGTCGGCATGCCCACGCCCGGCACGCGCATGGCCTTCTATGACGAGGAGGGAAATCGCCTGCCCGAAGGCGAGATCGGCGAGATCTTTGCTCGCGTGCCAGCGTATGCCGACTTCACTTATCTCAACCACGAAGAGAAGCGAAAGAGCGTGGAGCGCGACGGCCTCATCAGCCTGGGCGACGTGGGCTACATGAAGGAAGGCCGGCTCTATCTCTGTGACCGCCGTTCGGACATGGTGATCTTCGGCGGCACCAACATCTATCCGGCCGAGATAGAGATGGTGCTGACCCAGTGCCCTGGCGTGAAGGACTGCGCCGTGTTCGGCATTCCCGACGACGACTTCGGCGAATCGCTCGCTGCCGCTGTCGAACGCATGCCCGAGTCGCAAGTCACGCCGGAGGAGATCCGGTCCTATCTTCTCGAACGTCTCGCGAAGTTCAAGGTGCCCAAGCGGATCGACTTCCACGAATCGCTGCCGCGCGAGGACAGCGGCAAGATCTTCAAGCGCCGCCTGCGCGATCCG
>CALFEM010000221.1 GCA_937950105.1 uncultured Alphaproteobacteria bacterium
CCTCTGTGACGCCGTAGCGCTCTTGCGTGATCTCGTCCCACAGCTCCGTGAACGCCCGCATCTTGCAGGTCTCGGTCACGAACTTGAGGCCGGCGTTGACGAAGAACGAGACGCGGCCGACGACGTTGCCGAACTCCTCCGGCTTGACCTCGCCGGACTTTTTCACCGTGTCGAGCACGGCGAGCGCCGTGGCGAGGGCGAACGACAGCTCCTGCACCGGCGTCGCGCCGGCTTCCTGCAGGTGATACGAGCAGACGTTGGTCGGGTTCCACTTCGGCACGTTGGCCGTCGAGAACACGATGGTGTCCTTGATGAGCTTGAGGCTCGGCTCGGGCGGGAACACATAGGTGCCGCGCGAGAGGTATTCCTTGATGATGTCGTTCTGGATCGTGCCCGTCAGCTTGGCGCGGTCGGCACCCTGCTCGTCGGCGAACGCGACGTACAGCGACAGCAGCCAGGCGGCCGTCGCGTTGATGGTCATGGAGGTGTTCATCTGATCGAGCGGGATGCCGTCGAGCAGGGTGCGCATGTCGCCGAGATGGGAGACGGGCACGCCGACCTTGCCGACCTCGCCATGGGCAAGTTCATGGTCGCTGTCGTAGCCGGTCTGGGTCGGCAGGTCGAAGGCGATCGACAGGCCGGTCTGGCCCTTCGACAGGTTCATCTTGTAGAGGGCGTTGGATTTGGCCGCGGTCGAGTGGCCGGCATAGGTGCGGAACAGCCAGGGCTTGTCGCGCTTCGGCTTGTCGGCGGTCTTCGCTGCTGCCGCTGCGTCGCGGGTCTTCTCTGCCATCCGGTCCCTCGATGCTCGTTGCTCGATTCTCTCTGAGGCCGGCCCCGCGTCGGCGAGTCGAGGCGGTTCGCCACAGTCGTCCGCCCCGCGAGCGGGCCGGCGGGGGCGAATATTGCACAGCAGCATGCGACTGGAAATGCGGACTTTCGGGGATTGCCCGAGGGCGTGCGGTTTCCCCGGTCAGGCGACGGCGGGTTGATGTGATGATGGCAGGGCGCTGCGCGGGCGGCGCGTTCAGCCGCGAACCTTCTGCTTGGAATTATCGGTGGCGATACCGTAGACGCGGATCAGTGCCACCATCAGGAAAAGCCCCCCGATCATGCCGACTGTCGCCAAAAGTAGCAGATTGACGTCCGGGTCCGAGCTGATGCCGACGCCGTTGGTCTTGGCGACATAGTCGGTCAGAAGCGCGCCGAGAAAGAAGGCAGTCCCGAAGCAGCCGCTGAGAAACATCGAGTCGACGATAAAGTTGAGGATGTAGGCGCCGGCGGCAACCAGCATGATGACGACCGCCAGCGTCGTCGCGTTAAGATTATGGACGTAATTGATAAAGTCTTCCATCGGCGGAGGCCCTCAGGTCGCAGGATCCGGCCCCTCCGGCGTGGCCGGAAGGCATACCTAACCGGCAGTTTACCTTGCGGGCATGAAGAACCGGTGAAGACCCCGCGACATCCCCCTCCGATCCCCCTTTATTGCAGCGCAAAATCGTGCTTGATTGCGGCGGCCTGCGTCCAGAAATGGCGCCGCACGCTTGGTCGTGCTGGCAGCCGCGGAGGGGCCGAGGCTCCGGAGGTCAGCCGGAATCCGATCACAAACACAGCACGCCACGAGTGCCGGGAGATACGCGAGACATGTCGAGCACGAGCGCCGCGAAGAAGGACGACGCAGGAGTGAGCAGCCCGGCCATTGTTGCCGCCAAGAAGGATCTCTACGAGGTCGGCGAGATTCCGCCGCTCGGGCACGTGCCGAAGAACATGTACGCCTGGACCATCCGTGAGGAGCGCCACGGTGAGCCCGACACCGCCATGCAGGTCGAGGTGCTGCCCACCTGGGAGCTCGACAGCCACGACGTGCTCATTCTCGTCATGGCCGCCGGCGTCAATTACAACGGCGTCTGGGCCGCGCTCGGCACGCCGATCTCCCCCATTCGTGACGTGCACAAGAATCCCTTCCACGTCGCAGGCTCCGATGCCTCGGGCATCGTCTGGGCGGTGGGCTCGAAGGTGAAGCGCTGGAAGGTCGGCGACGAGGTCGTGGTTCACTGCAACCAGGACGACGGTGACGACGAGGAGTGCAACGGCGGCGATCCGATGCTGTCGCCGAGCCAGCGCATCTGGGGCTACGAGACGCCGGACGGTTCCTTCGCGCAGTTCGCGCGCGTGCAGGACCGCCAGCTGATGGCGCGTCCGAAGCATCTGACCTGGGAAGAGAGCGCCTGCTACACGCTGACGCTCGCCACCGCCTACCGCATGCTGTTCGGCCACAAGGGCCACGAGCTGCAGCCGGGTCAGAACGTGCTGGTGTGGGGCGCCTCGGGCGGCCTCGGCTCGTTCGCGGTGCAGCTTTGCGCCACGTCGGGCGCGCACGCCATCGGCGTCGTTTCCGAAGACGACAAGATCGACTTCGTCACGCAGCTCGGCGCCAAGGGCGTCATCAACCGCAAGAAGTTCAACTGCTGGGGCCAGCTGCCGAAGGTCAACACGCCGGAATACAATGCGTGGCTCAAGGAGATGCGCAACTTCGGCAAGGCGATCTGGGACATCACCGGCAAGGGCGTCAACGTCGACATGGTGTTCGAGCACCCGGGTGAGGCGACGATCCCGGTTTCGGTGCAGGTGGTGAAGCGCGGCGGCATGGTCGTCATCTGCGCCGGCACCTCGGGCTACAACCTGACCATGGACGCGCGTTACCTCTGGATGCACCAGAAGCGCGTGCAGGGCAGCCACTTCGCTAACCTCAAGCAGGCGTCTGCCGCCAACAAGCTGGTCATCGATCGCCGCATCGACCCGTGCATGTCGGAAGTGTTCGCCTGGAACCAGATTCCGAAGGCGCACATGCGCATGCTGCGCAACCAGCACAAACCGGGCAACATGGCGGTGCTGGTGTCGGCGCCGACCACCGGCCTGCGCACGCTCGAGGATGTTCTCGAGGCTTCGCAGGCCCGTCACGGCTGAGCACGCGAGACGAAGCGAGACGGAATTGACGCCGCCCGCGGTCTTCGCGGGCGGCGTTCTCATTTGCGGCGTGGGCAACCGTTGGCCGCTATAAGGCAACATGCGCGCACGAAGCAGACCTGACAGGTTGGACCATGACTTCAGAAGTTCAGAACGAGGTTGAGGCACTCATGCTGGGCCTCGGGCGCGCTGCGCGTGCGGCGGCGGCCCACCTGGCGCTGGCCTCACGCGCGACGAAGGACCTGGCGCTGACGGCTGCGGCGGCTGAGCTGCGCCGGCGCGCCGCGGACATCATCGCCGCCAATATCAAGGACATCGCTCTCGCCCGCGAGGCGGGACGCAACGCCGCCTACATCGATCGCCTGATGCTGAACCAGGGTCGCATCGAGGGCATGGCCAAGGGCCTCGAAGCTATCGCTGCGCTCGACGATCCGGTCGGCAGCGTCATGGCGCATTGGACGCGCCCCAACGGGCTCGACATCTCGCGCGTGCGCGTGCCGCTCGGCGTCATCGGCATCATCTACGAGAGCCGCCCCAACGTGACGGCCGATGCCGGCGCACTGGCACTCAAGTCGGGCAACGCGGCGATCCTTCGCGGTGGCTCCGACAGCCATGCCTCGAGCGTTGCCATCCTCGATTGCCTGCGCGCGGGTCTCGCCGCGGCCGGGCTGCCGGAAACCGCGATCCAGCTCGTGCCGACGACCGATCGTGAAGCAGTCGGCGCCATGCTGCGCGGACTCGGCGGCACCATCGACGTGATCGTTCCGCGCGGCGGCAGGAGCCTCGTCGAGCGCGTGCAGAACGAAGCGCGCGTGCCGGTGTTCGCGCATCTCGAAGGCATCTGCCACACCTACGTCGACAACGCCGCCGACCTCGACATGGCGAAGCGTATCGTCGTCAACGCCAAGATGCGGCGCACCGGTGTCTGCGGCGCGACGGAGTGCCTGCTGGTCGACACGGCGGCAGCACCGGGCGTGCTCGGCGCACTGGTCGGTGCGTTGATCGATGCCGGTTGCGAAGTTCGCGGCGACGCTGCGACACAAGCCGCCGACACGCGCGTGAAGGCGGCCGCGCCGGACGACTACGGACACGAGTTTCTCGATGCCATCATCGCCGTGAAGACGGTCGATGGCGTCGACGAAGCCATCAGTCATATTGCCCGTTACGGGTCGCAGCATACCGACAGCATCATCACCGGCGCGCAGGAGACCGCGGCCCGTTTTCTCGCGCGCGTCGACTCGGCGATCGTCGTGCACAACGCCTCGACGCAATTTGCCGATGGCGGCGAGTTCGGCATGGGGGCGGAGATCGGCATAGCCACGGGGCGCATGCACGCGCGTGGCCCGGTCGGCGTCGAGCAGCTGACCACCTTCAAGTATGTCGTGCGCGGCAGCGGGCAGGTGCGGCCGGGCTGAGCAGGTGCGTCTCGAGCGCCTCGGTCCGCCCTCGTGCGAGGTCGCTGTGTCCTGAACTGAGATTCGCCGCCTCGGCGCCGCCGGCTCCAACTAACGTCGAGGCATTCAGCCAAATAAGGCAAAGGTCTTTTGGAACTTCGGGATTTCCTCTAACGTGCGTTCGGCTCGAATGCCAAGAAGCAAGAATTCGCAACGCGAACGACACTCAACGGGAGATGAAAGAATGATCCGCCGCATCGCGCTCGCCGCCGTGCTTTCCGCCGCCGCTGCGGCACCCGTCCTTGCGCAGGACGCTACCGTCGCCGGCCGTCCGGCGCTGAAGACCAACACTACTGCCGACCTCATCAAGCAGCGCGAACAGTGGGGCAGCGCCCCCTCGAAGGTGAGCCCTGCCGCCAAGGCCGCAGCCGCTGCCGCCCCGGCGGCCGCTGCTGCCGCGACCGCTGCCGCAGCCGCTGCTCCCACCGGTCCCGCCGTCGGAGGCCGTCCGGCCCTGCCGACCACCTCGACCGCCGATCTCATCAAGGAGCGTGAGACTTGGGGCAAGGCGCCGGCCGGCAAGGCCGCGACGCTGAAGGAGCGCGCCAAGGACGCCGGCCGCAAGGTCAAGGAGAAGGCCTCGAAGGCCTATCAGTCGACCAAGAAGGCCGTGAAAAAGGCGTACAACAAGGTTCGCGGCAAGCAGAGCTGAGGATGACAGCGGCCGGACCATGCTCGATCCTGGTCCGGCCGTTTACCGTCGCGGATGTCGAATGCGTGCAGCAGGGTCGCACGCCGTGAAGCGGATCGCGCCCCGCGACACGGCATCTCGACCAGACGTTCGCGCCAGCGTCCGGACGCGCGGTTCGAGGAAAATCTCGCCCGCCGGGCTGCCGTTGATCACTCCCGCCGTCGCCGACGGAATGCGCATCGGGCTGATGGGCGGATCGTTCAATCCACCCCACGCCGGGCACGTGGCGGTCGCACGCGCGGCTCTGCGGCGCCTCGGTCTGGATCAGGTCTGGCTGCTGGTTACGCCCGGCAATCCGCTGAAACCAAAGCATGATCTCGGCGAGCTGGCGGACCGGCTCGCTGCCGTTCAGCGGCTGGCTGCGCGCGATCCCCGCATCGTGGCGACGGACATCGAATGCCGGCTTGGTTCAGCCTACACCGTCGACACGCTGACCGCGCTGCGGCGGCGGCACCCGCGCGTCCGTTTCGTCTGGATCATGGGCGCAGACAGCCTCGCAAACTTCCATCGCTGGCGGGAGTGGCGGCGCATCGCGTCGCTGGCCCCGATGGCCATTGTCGACCGGCCGGGATGGCGCTTCAGGGCGCTCGCATCCCCGGCGGCGCGGACACTGGCTGGCAATCGCATTCGTGAGCATGAGGCTCGGCTTCTGACCCGCCATCGGCCGCCGGCCTGGACGTTCCTCTCGACACGTCTGTCACACCTTTCGTCGACGGATCTGCGCCGGAAGCGGGCTTCGGCTGCGGGTGCATGACGCAGATCGGCACCGGCCGGCAATATTGTCGCAGCGCGGAGGTTGCGGAACCGCGTCCGAGCGGCCTATCTTAAAGTCGTACGGTCCGCTCCGGCGCGACCTGCCTTCATAGCCGCCACGGCAGCGGCCAGCGCACGACCGGCTCACCCGTTGCGTGCGCGGACTTGGGCGCCGAACCGAAAGGACGACCACCGCAAGATGCGAACCGCGCTCGAGGGTGCCAGCAAAGGCATCGCTCCGACCGAGGCCCTGTCCGCCAAGGACGCCTCGAAAGCCCTTCTTGAGAAGCTGCGCTATTGGCTGGACGAGGCCAAGGCGGAGGAGATCGTTACGATCGATCTCGAGGGGAAATCGACGATGGGCGATTACATGGTGATCGCCTCCGGGCGGTCCGACCGCCATGTCGGTGCCGTCGCCGACCAGATCCAGCGCAAGCTCAAGGAAGAGGGCCACGGCACATTCCGCGCCGAGGGGCTCGAGGCGTGTGACTGGGTGCTGATCGACACCGGTGACATCATCGTCCACATTTTCCGTCCCGAGGTGCGTGACTTCTACAACCTCGAGAAGATGTGGAGCATGGACCGTCCGACGGACGTGACCGCGCACTGAAAGCCGTGACGGCGGACCGGCTGGCAACGCGGGCACGCGCGCTGCCGCGTTCCTCGTCGACGGAATGAGTTGCTTGCATCCGCCTGCACGTCGGGCGGATGAGGATGGCGAATGCGTCTTTCCATCATCGCCATCGGCCGGTTGAAGGAGCGCGGCGAGCCGGAACTCGTCGAACGCTACCGCGAGCGCATCGACGCGGCCGGTCGCTCGATTGCGCTGGGCCCCTTGACGGTGACGGAGTTCCCCGAGGCGCGCCAGACCGACAGCCGCCAGCGTCGCGACGACGAGGCGGCCCGTTTGCTGCAGGCGGCCGTCCGCGCCGAATGCCGCGTCCTGCTGGACGAGCGCGGCAAGCAGCTTTCGAGCGAGGCATTCGCGGCCTGGCTGGCGGCTGAACGGGATCGCGGTGTGCGCGAGGCGGCGTTTCTGCTCGGCGGGCCGGATGGACACGGCGACGGCGTGCGTACTGCAGCGACGTTGCGCTTGTCGCTCGGGCCGATGACCTTGCCGCACGGCCTCGCGCGCGTCGTGCTCGCCGAGCAGCTCTATCGTGCCATCACAATCATTTCGGGCCACCCCTATCACCGCGCGTGACGGTGGCACATCGGTGCGTGCTTCCGGCGCGGCTTTTCAGAGCCGCGTCACCAGCCGGTCGAGCAAAGCGGTCGGCAGCACGCGCTTCAACGCGGCGGCGATGTGGGTCGGCGTCGTCACGTAGTAGCGGGTGCGCGGACGCGGCGACTCGAGCGCATGGATCAGCTTGGTGACGACCGCTTCCGGCTCCAGCTTGAAGGTCTGGCGTCCGCCGGCCTCCATGGCCTTCAGGCGCGCAAGGTAGCGATCGCGGTGCGGTGACCCCTCGATGTCGATGTTGTCGCGGAACCTGGCGAGCGCCGTCTCGACGAAGCGGGTGCGGATCGGCCCCGGCTCGATCAGCGAGACGCGGATGCCGCTGCCGGCGAGTTCGTGGCGCATGGCGTCGCTCAGGGCCTCGAGCGCGAACTTCGAGGCGCAATAGGCGCCCCGATACGGCGCCGACAGCAGGCCGAGTACCGAGGAGCACTGCACGATGCGGCCGCGTCCGTGCTTGCGCATGGCCGGCACGATGCGCCGCGTCAGCTCGTGGGTGCCGATGACGTTGACCTCGAGTTGCTCGCGCAGCAGGTCGGCGGTCAGGTCCTCCACGGCGCCGACCTGACCGAAGGCAGCATTGTTGAACAGTGCGTCGAGCCGGCCGTCCGTGATGTCCAGCGCGCGCTGCGCACAGGCCGCGACCGATACGCCATCGGCCAGTTCGAGCGGCAGCGCTTCGACGCCGAGATCACGCAGTCGCTGCAGATCGCCCTCGCGGCGGGCCGTGGCGAGAACCCGCCAGCCGCGCTCCCGGAGCATGCTCGCCGCGCTGAGGCCGATGCCGGACGAGGCTCCGGTGACGAGAACGGATCCGCGTTGGCTCATGACTATCTCCAGTTGCCGCGTACTCGAGGCCTGCTGCGTCACATTCGCATCCGGCAATTCTCATCTCGATGTCGCCCCGTTCACGAAACGGTGATTTCAACGGCGACAAAAGCACGAGACGAAATATCCCGATTTTCGACGAACGGACAATTTCGATCCACCGCGCAAGAGGCTGCAATGGGCGCAGCGAACCACCGTCGTCGGGACGGGCTTATCCGCGCGGAGCGTGGCCCACAAGGCGGCGCGGCGCAGACGTTGGGGATCGGATGCAATGTTGGCCGAGATTTCATCCAGGACGCTGAAGTCGTTCTTCGATACGTCGCCGATACCGTTGACGCTGGCGTCGCCCGTTTTCGACGATTGCCCGGTCATCCTGTGCAACGACGCCTTCCTCGATCTGACCGGCTACACGCGCGACGAGGTGATCGGCCGCAATTGCCGGTTCCTGCAAGGTCGTAACACCGATCCGGTGGCACGCCGGACCATGCGCGCGTCGGTCGAGAACCGCAGCGAAGCGCTCGTGCAGGTGACGAACTATCGCAAGGACGGCAGCGAGTTCGAGAACTTCGTTTTCATGTTGCCGATCCTGGATGCCAACGGCGGGCTGCTCTACATGCTCGGGTCGCAGTGCGACATCACCGCGCCCATGCGTAAGCTGACGCCGGTCGAGCATGCACAGATGCTGGAGGAGGGCATCGAGCTGGCCACGCCCCGGCTCGTCGCGCGCGACCATATGCGCCTGCTGCCGCGACCACCGATGGTGCAGGCGGTGCGGACCCGCTTGACGGCAGAGCTGTTCGAGTAGGCCGGCGGAGATGGCGGGCTAGCGCGACGGCTCAGACGAAGAAGCGCTCGAAGCTCATGCCCCTGTGGCCGAAGCTCGCGACATCGGGATGGAAGATCTCGGCGAGGATTTCCGCGCTTTCGACCAACCGCGGGCCCGGCCGGTTGAAGAACGCATTGCCGTCGGCGAGGTAGACTTCACCCGCCCGCACCGCCCTCAGGCCGTTCCAGACCTGATGACCGTGGAGAGCGGCCATCTCGCGCCGCGTCACGGCGAGGTCGTAGCCGCACGGCGCCACCAGGATCACATCCGGATCAGCGGCTGCCACGTCCTCCCATGCGATCCACGGTGAATTGGCGCCGGTCTCTCCGAACAGGTTGATGCCGCCGGCGGTATCGATCAGCTCCGGCATCCAGTGGCCGCCGGACATGGCGGGTTCGATCCACTCGACGAAGGCGAGACGTGGTTTCGGGCGCCCGTGCGTCAAGGTGCTGAGGGCCGCAAGGCGGGCGCCCATCTCGTTCGTGAGACGCGCGCCCTCCTCGGGGCGACCGATGGCGTCGGCGACGCGGCGGATGTCGCTCATCACGTCGTCCATGGTGTGCGGGCGCAGCGACACGACGTTGGCGGCGTGATCGGTCCAGGAGCAGACGGCGCTTTCGACGTCGGCGAGCGATACCGCGCAGACCTCGCACTGGTCCTGCGTCAGGATCACGTCGGGGGCGAGCGCCTTGAGACCGGCGGCGTCAACCTCGTAGACGGCGAGGCCGTCCTGCACGAGTGCTTTCACACGGTCGTCGATGTCGCGGCTTGAGCCCTCGACCTTGAATTTGGCGCGGGTGAGCGGCGGCAGAGCCAGCACAGCAGCGGGCCAGTCGCATTCGTGCGAGCGGCCGACCTGCGTGCTGCCGGCGCCGAGCGCATGCACGATCTCGGTGGCGCTGGCGATCAGCGATACGATGCGGGGCGAGGAAGCGGTCTGGGTCATGCCCGCGTCATGCCATCGCGCCGGGCGCGCGACAAGTCGCTCTGGCATGCGGGCTTGGGATCAGCGCCACCCATCCGTCAACGTGGCACGCCGCGCGCCAGCACAGGGCCACGCGCTTCGATGCGACGGGCCAGCGCGTTGAACATGCGCCGCCCCGGTTCCTCGACGAAGCGGTAGGTGAGCGGCGCCAGCGTCAGGACGACGAGCAGGTAGGCCGCGTGCAGGAGATCGAGCAGCAGCGTGCTCTGGTGCGTCAGCACGCGCAACTGGATACCGTCCTCGGTAATGGTGCGCCACAGATCGAGGCCGAGCTTCCTCTGCACCACGCTCGCGGCCAGCGCGAACACGAACGCGACGAGGCCATGCACCATGTAGATCGAATACGACCAGTCGCCGAGCCGCTGGAATGGGCCGGATTGCAGCGCGCGGGAGACGGCGCCACGCTCGGCGCTGAAGACGACGACGACGATAGCGAACAGGAACGGCGCCGCGAATGAAAGGCTCGAGCGCCAGGCGAGCGAGACGAACGCCACGACGGCGGCCACCGCCGCGATTTCGGCCAGCGTCGCGCCCAGGCCGGCGAAGCGCGGCATCCGCGTGTGAACGAGATACGCGAGATGTCCGGCGGCGAAACCGGCAAGACAACGCAGGAAGCCGTAGTCGGTCGTGGCGTCCATGCCGCGCGTCGACAAGGCGACGAGAGCGAGCAGCGATGCCGCGCCGAGGATGGCCATGACCATGCCGCGCGCCCGCGCGAACGTAATCGCGACGACGGCAAACACGAGATAGGTCCAGAACTCGGCGCTGATGCTCCAGCTCGGTCCGTTCCAGTGTGGCTCGGCCGTCAACCCCATGCCCTGCAGCAGCAGCACGTTGGCCGGCAGATCGTGCAGCGGGTTCGGTCCCGTCGCGCTGAAAGCCGGCGCCCCGACCGAAACGCCCGCCACGCTCGACAGGACGAGCTTCAGCAATTCGACCGCGACGAACGCCGCCAGTACGGCGATGTGCAGCGGCCAGACGCGGCCGAACCGGCGCACCATGAACGAAGCGCCGTCGAGCCGGTCGTTGAGCTTGGCGGCGTAGGCGTGGGTGATTACGAAGCCCGACAGGACGAAGAAGAAGTCCACGAACAGGAACGCGTTGCGCAGGAACGGCAGAGCGAACTGGTGGCTCAGGACCGGCAAATGGAACGAGGCGACGAGCAGGGCGGAAATTCCGCGCCAGCTGTCGAGGACGGTGAAACGCAAGGCCAGCTCCTGATACCCCGGGACGCGCCGATCATCCCCGCTCGCTGCCGGGTAAGCAATTCTTCGATTTGTGCACGGTAAAGCGGGGGTGTCGGTGCATAGTCCCGGCCGGTTCAGCGGGCGGCGGCACGTGCCCGGCACGAAAATGGGAACAACGCGCACATGGGCATCAACTCCGACGAGGCTTTGGCGATCGCGGCACTCCGCCGCAACAAGCTCGCGGGCGACGAGATCGTCTGCCTCGGCCGGCCGGAGCTGTTCCTCGATGCCCGTGAGGCGGCCCGCGCTGTGGTGGCATCGGGGGCAGCAGCGGATGCTGGCGCGATCTCGGCAGCGGTACGCGAGCCGTTCGCCGAACCGCTGTTGCGGTTGATGGGCTTCTCGCGCATCCGCTCGCTCGACGCTTCGCCCTATGAAGGCGCCGAGCTGATTCACGATCTCAACACGCCGCTGCCGGATGCCCTCGTCGGCACGACAGGATTTCTCTATGACGGCGGCACCATGGAGCACGTGTTCGACGTGGCGACCGTACTGCTCAACATGGCTCGTCTCGTGCGCCCCGGTGGCACGTTGCTGATCTCGACGCCCGCCAACGGCCAATGCGGGCACGGCTTCTATCAATACTCGCCGGAGTTTTTCTATCGCGCGCTCGAGGCGCACGGCTTCGAGGACGTGCGCGTCTATCTCGTCGGCCTGATGAAGCCGTCACGCTGGTTCCGCGCCGTCGATCCGAAGGCGGCGGGACGTAGATTGCAGTTCAACACTGCCGAGCCGATGCAACTCATCGTCGTCGCGCGCCGGACGGGCGGCGAGATCACCGCACGCTCGCACACGCCGTTGCAGAGCGACTATGCCGAGCAGGGCTGGAAGGTATCGGCGGAGGAACTGCGCAAGGCGCACGACGACTGGCGCTCGCCGAAGGCGCGGCTGCGCGCGGCGCTACGCGATCGCGCAATCTATCCGGCAGCGATCGCCGTGCGCCACGTGCTCGGCTTCGGCATGCCGGGCCTGTGGCGGCGCTCGCACTTCCAGCCGGTCGATCCGGTGCAGGGGACGATCTAGTGAGTAGTGAGTAGTGAGTAGTGAGTAGTTAAAGCCACTACTCCCTACTCCCTACTCCCTACTCCTTATTTCCCGCCTCAGCTCTTGCCCTCGAAGAATTCCTTCACGCGCGCGAAAAAGCCGGCGCTGTGCGGAGAGGTCTCCTTGTGGCTTTCCTTCTCGAACTCCTCGAGCAACTCGCGCTGGCGGCGCGTCAGGTTCTTCGGCGTCTCCACCTCGACCTGGATGTACATGTCGCCGGTTACCTTCGAGCGCAGCACCGGCATGCCCTTGCCGCGCAGGCGGAACTGTTTGCCGGTCTCGGAGCCCTCGGGAACCTTGACGCGCGTGACCGTGCCCTCGACCGTCGGCACATCGATCTGCCCGCCGAGCGCGGCGGTGGTCATCGAGATCGGCACCTTGCAGAACAGGTCGGCGCCGTCGCGCTGGAAGAACTCGTGCGGCCTGATGGACAGGAAAATATAAAGGTCGCCGGCCGGACCGCCGCGCAACCCGGCCTCGCCCTCACCGGCAAGACGAATGCGCGTGCCGTCCTCGACGCCGGCCGGGATGTTCACTGCCAGCTTGCGCTCCTTGGTGACGCGCCCGGCGCCCGAGCACGACGGACACGGGTCGGCGATCACCTCGCCACGGCCGTGGCACGCCGGGCAGGTCCGCTCGATGGTGAAGAAGCCCTGTGAGGCGCGCACCTTGCCCTGGCCGGCGCAGGTCGGGCAGGTGGTGGGTTTGGTGCCGGGCTTGGCGCCGGAACCGGAGCAGGCTTCGCAGGCGACGCTGGTCGGCACCACGATCTCGGCGTTCTTGCCGGAATAGGCCTCCGCCAGCGCGATCTCCATATTGTAACGCAGGTCGGCGCCGCGCTCGCGCCCGGAGCGCTGGCGCTGGCCGCCGCCGCGCCGCCCGCCCATGAACTCGCCGAACAGGTCGTCGAACATGTCCGACATGGACGAGGCGAAGTCCGGCCCGAAGCCGCCGCCCGGATGACCGCCGCCGCGACCGCCTTCGAAAGCGGCATGCCCGAACTGGTCGTAGGCGGCGCGCTTTTGCGGGTCCTTGAGCGCTTCGTAAGCCTCGTTCAGCTCCTTGAACTTCTGCTCGGCGACCTTGTCGCCCGGGTTCTTGTCCGGGTGGTGCTCCTTGGCGAGCCGGCGGAACGCCGATTTCAGGTCCGCCTCACTGGCGTTCTTGGTGACGCCGAGAACCTCGTAATAATCGCGCTTGGCATGTGCGTCGTTCGTCCCTGGTCGCTGCTGCCGGCCGCTGGCGGCGCTGGCGCGCGACGCGTGGTGGAAAAATCTTGCCGGTTGTGCCACGGCAGCGCGATCCGCGCGCTCGTTGCGCACCGGTCCGCTCAGTCGCCGTGCGTGCGGATAGTATCTCGGGGGAGGGCCGGCGGCGGCAGACATTCGTCCGCGTCGACGTGCATCCTGTAACACAGTGCCCTCGACGCAACGCGCAAGCGGGCAATCAAGCGGACACGATCGGCAAAGGGCCCGGCTGATACCGGGCCCCCGCCTTGGGTTCGTCAGGCCGACCGCTTCTTGTCGTCGTCCTTGACCTCTTCGAAGTCGGCATCGACGACGTTTTCGCCGCCGCTGCCGCCCGACGAGGCCTGGTCGGAGCCGGCGTCGTCGCCGCCGCCCGGCTGGCTGGCATAGATCGCCTCGCCGATCTTCATCGCCGCCTGCGCCAGCACCGTGGTCGCCGCCTTGATCTTCTCGGCGTCGCCGCTTTCGAGCGCGCTCTTGGTCTCGGCCACCGCCTTCTCGATGTCACCCTTCACGGCTGCCACCTTGGCGTTGTCCTTGTGCTCATCGAGCTGCTTCTCGGTGGCGTGCACGAGCGACTCGGCGTGGTTCTTCGCCTCCGCCAGCTCGCGCTTCTGCTTGTCCTCGGCGGCGTGAGCCTCGGCGTCCTTCACCATGCGCTCGATCTCGGTGTCGCTGAGACCGCCGGTCGCGCGGATCTGGATCGACTGCTCCTTGCTGGTCGCCTTGTCCTTCGCAGAAACGTGCACGATGCCGTTGGCGTCGATGTCGAAGGTCACCTCGATCTGCGGCACGCCGCGC
>CALFEM010000222.1 GCA_937950105.1 uncultured Alphaproteobacteria bacterium
CGCGGAGTTGCGCGAGCTCGAGGCCGCCATGGTCGATCCGGACCGGCTCGACGAGATGGATGCCATCATCGAGCGCTATGGCGAGGTACAGGCCCGCTATGAAGAACTCGATGGCTACGCGCTGGAGGGCCGGGCCCGCGAAGTGCTGGCCGGCCTGAGCTTCAGCCAGGAGATGATGGACGGCGACGTCGGCAAGCTGTCCGGCGGGTGGAAGATGCGCGTGGCGCTGGCCCGCATTCTGTTGATGCGCCCCGACGTGATGCTGCTCGACGAGCCGTCGAACCACCTCGACATCGAAAGCCTGATCTGGCTGGAGCAGTTCCTCAAGGGTTACGAGGGCGCGCTGCTGATGACCTCGCACGACCGCGAGTTCATGGACCGCATCGTCACGAAAATCATCGAGATCGACGGCGGCACGCTGACCACCTACGGCGGAGGCTACGAGTTCTACGTGGCGCAGCGCGCACTCGCGGAGAAGCAGCAGCAAGCGCAGTACGAGCGCCAGCAGGCCATGCTGGCCAAGGAGATGCGTTTCATCGAGCGCTTCAAGGCGCGGGCCTCGCACGCGGCGCAGGTGCAGAGCCGCGTCAAAACGCTGGAGAAGATCGAGCGCGTCGAACCGCCCAAGCGCCGGCAGACGATTCTGTTCGAGTTCCCGCCGGCGCCGCGCTCGGGCGAGGACGTGGCGACGCTGAAGAACGTGTCGAAGAGCTACGGCTCACGCACCATCTACGACGACCTGACGTTCCAGGTGCGCCGCCGCGAACGCTGGTGCGTGATGGGCGTCAACGGTGCCGGCAAGTCGACGCTGCTGAAGCTCGTCGCCAAGGCGACCGAGCCGGACGCCGGGACCGTCGCCATCGGCGCCAGCGTCAAGATGGGCTATTTCGCCCAGCACGCCATGGACCTGCTGAAGGGCAACGACACCGTGTTCGAGACGCTGGAACACGCTTTCCCGCTGGCGGGGCAGGGATCCCTGCGTTCGCTCGCGGGATGCTTCGGCTTCTCCGGCGACGACGTCGAGAAGCCGTGCCGGGTACTGTCGGGCGGCGAGAAGGCGCGGCTGGTGATGGCGCTGATGCTGTACGATCCGCCGAACTTCCTGGTGCTCGACGAGCCGACCAACCACCTCGACCTGATGACCAAGGAGATGCTCATCAAGGCGCTGGCCGACTACGAGGGCGCCATGCTGTTCGTGTCGCACGACCGCCACTTCCTCGCCGAGCTTTCGAACCGCGTGCTGGAGCTGACGCCGGACGGCATCCACCAGTACGGTGGCGGCTACACGGAATACGTCGCCCGCACCGGCCACGAGGCGCCGGGCCTCAGGAGCTGAGGCGGCCTTGATCAGCTGCCTAACCAGCCACCACCACGCGTCACGAAAGCGTCGCGCGATTGCGCCGTCTCGGGAACCGCGACGCCGATGACGTGGAGCAGGTGGCGCATGTTCCGGGCGATCAGGTCCGCGAAGCCCTTCATGCCCTTGCGCGCCAGCTCATCGAAGGCAGCGGCAAGCTCCGTCGCGATTGCTCCGGCATGCTGCTGCAGAAGGCGACGCTGAGCGCCCCTGGTGGCAACGCCGAGCGTGGCGAGGAACTGCTGCAGGTCGTCGGCGGTGATGGCATCGAGCCTGCGGGCACGCCCGATGTCGAAGGCCAGTTCATCGGTGAGGTCAGGGTCCAGCCGCGTCGGCAGCAGATCGTAGCGCGGTGCCAGACGGATGTGTTGGCCGAGGTGGAGCAGGGCGAAGTTCTTGGCGTGGTTGTCGACGTTGCCTGTGAAGAGGTCGAACAGCACCCAGCGAATAAAGGCCTCGCGTGCGACGACAGGTTCGCTGATGGCGCTCAGGATGGCGCCGATGCGGCCCGCATCGAAACGTCGTGTCGTGGTCCCCTTGCGCTGGTACTTCAACGCTGCGGGCAGGCCGAGCGCCTGAGCGAAATCCTCCTGATGGAGGCGAATGACCCGTCCCCGTTCGTCGCGCGCGCGATCGAAGCGGCTGACGAGCAGCGTATCGATGTCGCCGACGGTGAGTACCCTGGCGTAGGCCGTCTCCATGCCGCAGGCCCGCGACAGATCGAGAGCCGCCGCTTCGTGGCGGGCGTCGCGCGGATGGTCGCGGTCGGGAACCTTGAGGATGTGTGTGGTCGGTGCTCCGCTTCCCGATCGCGGCTGTGCGAAACTGCCGTTGTCGAGTTGCGTCAACGCGATCTTGCTTTGCACGCCGGCGAGCGGCGACGGGTCGGAAGTGCCGTCCGGCAAGCGCCGCCGGTCGCGCAGGGCGGACACGATCTCGGTCAGCTGCTGGTCACTCAGCGGCTCATAGTCGGTCGCGAGGTCGCCTGGAACCTTGACCGGCGGCGCGCC
>CALFEM010000223.1 GCA_937950105.1 uncultured Alphaproteobacteria bacterium
CCGTACCCTGCGCGAACTGGTGATGTCGTATTTCGAGGATTTCTTCAATTCGGAAGGGCAGAAGACGCTGCGCAGCTACACGCGCCCACTCAATCTGC
Organism: uncultured Alphaproteobacteria bacterium; assembly: GCA_937950105.1. Taxonomy (GTDB): domain Bacteria; phylum Pseudomonadota; class Alphaproteobacteria; order Rhizobiales; family Hyphomicrobiaceae; genus JAEUMD01. Next base: position 99 of record CALFEM010000223.1, read on the forward strand.
GGCGCTACGACCGGCAGGGTTGGGAGGTGGATGAGCGCACGGTGGACGCGATCGAGAAGCACCTGCACCGGCTGCGGGTCTACCCGGTGTTGAGCGCGCAGCAGGCGGCCAACCTTTCTCCGGTGGATGAACGCGCGCTGCGGGCCGGCATGTACGGCACCGACCCGCAGGGTTTATTCAAGAAAAAACCAGACTAATCGGCGCAGGCCGGTTCCTGCTCCTGCTGGAGCGGGACTTCGATGCGGTAAGCGGTAAACCAGCCGAACGACAGGCGCGCCTGAGGGGCGCGCTGGCGGCACACGCGCTCGATCTCGCTCTTGACTAGTTCGTATTCCTGCGGGCTGGCGGCGTAGATGGTGAACTCGATCAGCGCCAGGGGATGGGAGAAGCTTTGCGCGTCCTGCAGCAACGCGTCGATGGTGCGGTTGACTTCAAAGGCCCAATCCACGCCTGGGTAGGAGAAGTGATAGGCGCTGGCGTTGGCCACCAGGGCATTTTCGGTCTCGGCGATGAGGTAGCTGCGGGTGCGGCGGCGCACCAGCGGCTGGCTGGGTGGGCGCAAGGTGAGGGGATGGCCTGTATCCAGGTCGACGGCTTGCAGGCTGGCCACCTGGCTGCGCACCGGCGCGCGGGTGACCGGCTCCATGTATTCGAAGCCCCAATCGCCGGCGATGGCGGCCAGCAGCGGCATCACATCATCGGGATCGGCGGAGCGGGCGGCGGCTTCCAGTAGATCTTCTTCCTCGAAGCCAAACAGGCCATTGGGGCGCGCCTGGCCTTCCATATATTCTGCCAGGGCGCGCATGGCCTGGCAGCCCAGCAGGCGTTCCATTAATTCGGGGCGCGACAGTAAGATCTGGCGCAGGCGCGCCAGCTCGGCATCCTGCCCGTCGAGCGGGATGGGCCGGTATTCGACATTGACCTCAAAGGAAAATCGGATGCGCTTGCGCAGCGGCGGGATTGGGGTCCGGTTCATGCTCCCTCCTGTTTCGAATCGTTAATCGAAAATCTGTTCTAATCATAACGAAGAACAGCGTGTTTTTCAAGAGGGAAAATCGAGCAATTATTCGGGTTCGGCCACCAGGAACAGCCGGCCCCAGAAGCTGTCGCCGTTCTGCTCGATGCAGGTTTGCAGCACGAGCGGGAAGGTGCCGGTGTAAAAACGGTTGAAGACGTCGCCGGCGGTCAGATGTTCAGAGGTCGACAGGTCGATAAAATCGCTGGAAGGACTGCGCGGGTCGAGCGCCTGGTAGCTCTTGGCGCTGGCCAGGCGATAATTGCGCACGCTGCCATCGCCGTAGACCAACTGGAGGCGCTGGCCGGGCTGGATGGCGGAGAAATCGCGGCCGGCGCGGGTGTTGTGCGCCAGCAGCCCAATGACCCCATGCTGGGCCGCGGCGCGGAAGATGGTGGCCTTGTTTTCCTCTTCGGTGACCCAGTTGTTATCGCCGGGGGGCTGCTGATTGATGCCAAGCGCCAGGATGCCATCCACAAAAACGCCAACCAACTGGTCGGATCGGCCGCCGGTGGGGACGATGGTATTGACGAAATAGTCGAGGTCGTTGACGTAATCCGGCTTGACGTACACCGGTTCGACCACGGTGCTGGCGCTGGCAGGTTGCGACCCCAAGACGACCGCCAACGAGTTCGCGGGCAATCGCACGCCCTCCTGCGTCAAGACGCCGATGACACCGCTCGATGCGACAGGCAACAACATCACGCGCGCGACGAACTCATCCTACATCGGCCTCGTCGACGGTCCGCTCACCGTGATCGACCAGCTCAAGGTGAGCGAGGATGAGCGCAAGAAGCTGCTCGAGTCCGTGTTCGAGGAGGACCCGAACCAGTTCATGAAAATGTCGGAGGGCCACCGCAAGGTCGCGGCCGCCATGCAGCCGAAGTTCGACAAGCTGCGTGCCTACTACACCGGCGTGAAGGGATCGGCGACGCAGCGCCTCAAGGCGCGGGCGACGCGCGCGGTGTTCAACCTGCAGGTGCCCGACAACTATTCGCCGACATCGTTCCTCATCAACACCATGCTGCCGGTCGACAACTCCAATCGCACCATGGATTACGTGGCGACGATCGTCGTCGAGTAGTCCCGCGGAGCGCTGACATCGCAGGCCGCAAAGCCGCCGCAGCCGTTCCCCGGTTGCGGCGGCTCGTCATCCAGCATCCAGCGGATACCGTCCATGAACCGCCGAACATTCCTGCTCGCCGGCGCCGCTGCGCCTTTCGCTCCGGCCCTGCGCGCCTTCGCCGAGCCTCAGCTCCCGATCGGCGACATGCACTTCCATCTGTTCTTCGTCGGGCCGAAGCCCGCCCACACGCAACCGCTGGCGCGCAACATGGCGCGCGGCGGGGCGACACTCGCGGCCTGGTCACTGGTCGGCGACATGCCGTGGCTGAAGATCGCCCCCGGCGGCTTCAAGCAGAAGGGCGCGCCCAAGGGTTCCGAGCCGGTATCGTGGCTCGACGACGAGATGCGCCGCATCCACGCCCACATCGACGAGCAGGGCTTGAAGATCGTGCGGACATCAGCCGATGTCGAGGCCGCGCTCGCCGGAACGCCGCACGTCGTGCTGTCGGTCGAAGGCGCGACCTTCACGAACGTCGGCGCCGACAAGGTCGCTCATGCACATGCGCTCGGCATTCGCCAGATCCAGCTCGTGCACTATATCTCCAACCCGCTCGCCGATTTCCAGACGGAGCGCCCCGCGCACGGCGGCATGACGGAGCAAGGCCGAGCGGTGATCGCGGGCTGCGAGAAGGCCGGCGTATTGGTCGATCTGGCGCACTGCTCCGATCAGGCGGCGCGCGACGCCCTCGCGGTGGCGAAGAAGCCGCTGATCTTCTCGCACGGATCGGTTGCCCCTGCCGGACGCACGCCCAATCACACGATGTCTGTGTTCAAGGCCCGCCAGTTGCGGCTGGAGACGGCGCGTATGATCGCCGACAGGGGCGGTGTGGCCGGTTTGTGGGCGCTCGGCGCCGATGTCGGCACGTCGATCGAAAGCTACACGGATCGTCTGCTGCAAATGGCCGACTGGCTCGGCGAGGATCACGTCGCCTTCGGCTCGGACATGAACGCGCTGTCGAAGCCGGCGCTGGCGAGCTTCGCCGATCATCGCCGCGTGGTACAACTGATGCAGCGCCGCCGCGTGCCGGAGCAGCGTATCCGCAAGATCGCCATCGAGAACTACGCGCGCGTGCTCAAGGGCGCGCTGGCGTAGCTATCTGCAGCGGCTTCATCGGGGGCTACTCGTGCCGCAGCGCTTCTATAGGGTTGAGGCGTGCGGCGCGCCGCGCCGGAAAATAGCCGAAGACAATGCCGACGATCGCCGAGAACGCGAACGCCAGAATGACGATCTTGAGGTCGATCAACAGCGGCACCTCGAGTGCCGAGGTTGCCGCCGCCGCCAGCGCCAGACCGACGGCGATGCCGAGCGCGCCACCGAACAGCGACAGCACCACGGCCTCGACCAGAAACTGCGTCAGCACCTGATGCTCGAGCGCGCCGATGGCGAGGCGAATGCCGATCTCGCGCGTGCGCTCCGTCACCGAGACGAGCATGATGTTCATGATGCCGATGCCGCCGACCAGCAGACTGACGGCAGCCACGGCGCCGAGCAGGCCGGTCAGCATCGATGTCGTCCCGGTCTGGGCCTGCGCCACCTGCTTCATGTCGCGGACCGAGAAGTCATCCTCCTCGCCGATCGAGATGCGGCGCCGCTCCCTGAGCAGTCTTTCGATGTCGGCCTGCACGAGGCCGGTGTCGGCGCCGTCGTTGGCGGACACCTGAATCCGCCCGACGTCGACGTTGCCGGCGATCCGCCGCTGAAACGTCCGGATCGGCATCACCACGGTATCGTCCTGGTCGGAGCCGAAGCTCGACTGGCCCTTGGCCTCGAGCACGCCGATGGTCTCGCAGGCGATGCTGCCGATGCGGATGCGCCGGCTGATCGGATCGGAGCTGCCGAAAAGCTCTTTGCGCACCGTCTGACCGATGATGCAGACCGGCAGCCCACCGCGCACTTCGCTGTCGTAATAGAAGCGGCCCTGCTGCAGCGCCCACGCCTGCGCGACGAAGTAGGCGTTGTCGGTGCCGGAAATCGAAACGGTACGGCTCTGCGCTCCGTAGACGATCGTCTGCGACTTCTGCGACAGCGGCGCGACAGCCTTCACACTGGCGAGCTGCGAGCGCATCGCATCGACGTCTCGCAGGGTGAATGGCTTGGCGTCGGCACTGGCGCGACCGGGGCCGAACTGGCCGGGGCTGACGAACAGCACGTTGGACCCGAGCCTGGCGAGATCCGCCGTCACGCGCGCCGTCGTTCCATTGCCGATGGTCACCATGGCGATGACCGCGCCGACGCCGATGACGATGCCGAGCACCGTCAGCAGCGAACGCAAGCGATTGCGCATGATCGCCTGCAGGGCCAGCCTCAACTGCTCGAAGAACATCACGCGGCCCTCGTATTGGCGACGTCACTCTCGATCCGGCCATCGACGAAGCGGACGATCCGCCGCGCATACGCGGCGATGTCGTTCTCGTGCGTGACCATCACCACCGTGATGCCCTGGTCCACGTTGAGGCTGGTGACGAGGTCCATGATCTCGCGGCTCGTTGCCGTATCGAGATTGCCGGTCGGCTCGTCGGCGAGCAGGACGGCCGGGTCGGTGACGATGGCGCGGGCGATGGCGACCCGCTGCTGCTGGCCACCGGACAGCTCGCTCGACGTATGCTGCTCGCGCCCTGCGAGACCGACGCGGGCGAGTGCCTTCGAGGCGATGGCGCGCCGCTCGGCCGCTACCATGCCGCGATAGACCAGAGGCAGCTCCACGTTCTCGATGGCCGGCGTGCGCGCGAGCAGGTTGAACCCCTGGAACACGAAGCCGAGAAACGATCGTCTGACCAGCGCCAGCTGATTGCGCGACAGCGCCGTCATGTCGACGCCCTCGAACAGGAAGGTTCCGCTGGTCGGCGTATCGAGCGCGCCGATGATGTTCATCACCGTCGACTTCCCCGAGCCCGATGGCCCCATGATGGCGACGAACTCGCCGGCATCGATGCGCAGGTCGACGTTGGCGAGCGCGCGCACTTCGGCTGCTCCGGCCCCGTAGATCTTTGAGACGCCGCGAAGCTCTATGAGCGCAGGGCCTGGTCCCGGATCAGCCACGGTCAGTTCGCCTTGCTGATGGACTGGCTGACGATCAGGGCATCGCCCTCCTTGATCTCTCCCGACACGATCTCGGTGAACTTGCCGTCGCTGGCGCCCGTGCGAACGCGCACCTCGACGGCGGCCCCGTCGCGCAGGACGTAGAGCGTACGATCGGCGCTGGCCACCTCGCGCTTGCTCGCGGCGCGGAACTGCGGCCGTCCGGGAAGAATACGCTGCAAGAGCGTCCGCTTCTGACCGGCATCGCCCGCCGGCGGCGAGAAGCGCAGCGCGGCATTCGGCACCACCAGCGCGTTGGCGATCTCGATGGCCTTGATTTCTGCCGTCGCGGTCATGCCTGGTCGCAACAGGAGTTCCGAGTTGTCGACGTTGAGCACAGCCTTGTAGGTGACGACACCCTGCACGGTCTCGGACGCGAAGCGCACGTCGCGAATCGATGCCGGGAACTTGCGGTCCGAATAGGCATCGACGGTGAAGCTCGCCTGCTGACCGGGGCGGACATTGCCGACATCGGCCTCGTCGACGTTGACTTGCAGTTCCATCTGCCGAAGGTCCTCGGCAATCGTGAACAGCACCGGGGCCTGCAGGGAGGCCGCCACCGTCTGTCCGGGATCGACGTTGCGTTGCAGGACGATGCCGTTGATGGGCGAGCAGATGCAGGCCTTCGCCAGATTCGTCTCGTTCAACGTCAGGTCAGCCTGCGCCACGCCGACATCCGCCTTGGTACTGGCGAGCGCCGCCTCGGAGCGATCATAGGCCGCCTGGGCCAGTTCGAGATCCGCCGTCGACGTGAATTGCTTGTTGGCCAGCGCGCGCTTGCGCATCAGCTCGCGCTGCTTCTCGATAACGGTTGCTTCGGCGTCGAGCACCCGCGCCTTTGCAGCCGCGACCTTTGCGCGCGAGCTTTCGAGAGTGGCCTTGAGCTTGTCGGTGTCGAGTTCAGCGAGCGTCTCACCTGACTTGACAGGGCTGTTGAAGTCCACCAGCACGCGCCGCACTGTGCCGGACAATTCGCTCGACACGTCGACCTGGTTGATGGGCTGCACCGATCCGGTGGCCGTGACGCGCACGACGAGTTCCTGACGCGTGGCCGGCTCGGTCGTGTAGCGGACCCTGCTCTCGCCCCGGAGCGACGACCAGATCAGCGCCGCAACCAGCAGCGCGGCGATGCCGGACCCGCCCCACTTGATCCACGATCCTGCCGACGAGCCCGTGCCAGCCCCGGCCAGGAGCTTGTCGATATCGAGTCGTGGTTTTTGTGCCATGTGTCTGTCTCACACTTCGGCCTAAGGCGGCCGACTCGTGAGCAGCATCACCCGTCGGCTGCCAGCGTGCGTTGTGCGGAGTCAATGCGGTGATGGCGGCCGCGCACCCAATCGTCGCAGCCGCCGGCGCAAGGCAACAATCGAGGCCCCGCCAGTCAGGTGCTAAGGTGGCGCTTGGTCAAGACCTTGGCGAGTTCGACGGCCGGCTGGTCGAACGGGTCGATACCGAGCATCTTGCCGGCGAAGATCGTCTCCAGCATGAAGTGCATCAGCAGTGCGCCGACGTTCCTTTCATCGAGCGATGGCAGATCGATGGTACGCACGGGACGCCCCGCCTCGGCCAGCGCCTCGGTGATCGCCTGCGCCTGCGCCGCCACCACGTCGCCGACGCGGCGCCCGCCCATGAACGGCAGACGCGCCTTCGCCGCGTACTCCTCGTCGATCAGCGGTCCGGTGCCGGCACTGGCGACGCGCACCACTGTCAAGTAATGCTCGCGCGGGCCGTCCATGAACAGCTGCAGCTGGCTGTGCTGGTCGAGCGGCCCGAGCGCCGCGATCGGACTGGTGCCCTCACCATTCTTGCCGATGCTCTCGGCCCAAAGCTGCACATACCAGTGCGAGAAGCGCGCCAGGCGGTCGACATAGGGCATCATCACCAGCGTATGAATGCCCTTTTCCTTCTGCAGCGCGAGCGCGGTGGCCGCACCGATGGCGGGGGCACAATCCTTCGGATGTTTGGCCTCCAGCATCGCTTTCACAACGTCGTGCGCACCGGAGCGGATGGCGCGCGCGTCGAGGCCGCGCGCCATCGCCGGCATGAGGCCGACGTTGGTGAGACACGAGAAGCGCCCGCCGATGCCTTCGTGATGCTCGAGCAGCGGGATGCCGAGCGATGCGAACAGCTCGCGCAGGCCGTTCGGCTTGCCGGGGCGCGCCGGCTCGGTGATGCCGAGGAACAGCTCGGGAATACGCTTGCCGAGGCCCGCATCGCGCACCGCCTGCAGCGTCACGATCGCCTGCGTCAGCGTCTCGGTCGTACCACCGGATTTCGACGTGACGACGAATCGCGTGCGTGCGAGGTCGAGATCGGCGAGCGCGCCGACCAGCGTCTTGGCATCGAGGTTGTCGTAGAAGCGCGTACGCGGGCGGTTGCGCTGGTCGACGTCGGCGCTGCCCGGGATGTTCCAGCCGGCGATCTGTGCCAACGTCTGCCCGCCGAGGCCGGAGCCGCCGGTGCCGAAGAAGATGATGAGCCGCGCGCCGTCCGAGAGCCTGGCCAGCGCCGCTTCGGCCGCGTCGAGGTCGGCGGTATCCTCGGGGATGGTCAGCAGCGGAAGGCGGCCGGTGCGGTAGTTGTCCTTGAGCACGGCGAGCGGATCGACGGCACGGTCGAGCCAGCGCGTCATCAGCCAGTCGGAGAGACCGTGGCGGCCGATCACCGCTTCGCTGGTGCCGGTGATCGACTGGCGATAGAGGGCGCTGTGGCCATCGTCGGCGAATGCGGATCGGGCGGCGCCGTGCGTCTTGGGCATGGGGGGGATCGCTTCTGAACTTTGCGCCGGACGGGCGTGGCGCGCCGTCTCGGCTCGATGGGAAGGGTTGTGCGAGTGATCGCAGAAAAGCCGCCCGCGCTCCAGCGGACTCGATCCGAAAAGCGGCGAGGCAGCAAGCCGGCGGTTTCGCACGGCCGGCTGCCTCGCCGGAAATTGTGGTCGCAATGTGCTCTGTGGCTTGGTCTTTAGGCCGCAAGCGATGGATAGCGCGTCGGCGTTGCTCAGCCGCCGCTGCTGGCCGCCGCCGGCTGCACCGCAGGCTTCAGGTTCTGCGGCTTGCCGACCACCGTGACGATCAGATCGTTGTTGGCGAGCAGGTTGCGGGCCACCCGCTTGACGTCGTCGAGCGTCACCGCCGTCACCAGCGCGTTGCGCTTGTCGATGTAGTCAGATCGGAAGAGCGTCGTGTAGGGAAAGAGTGTAGATCTCGGTGGT
>CALFEM010000224.1 GCA_937950105.1 uncultured Alphaproteobacteria bacterium
CGATCTTGGCGCGGCCCGATTTGGTCGGGAACGACTTGGCGAAGATGATCTCGTTGCCGGGCTTGTCAGGGGCATCACACGGATAGGTGACGGCCCCTTCGTCGAGCAGACGATCCCACGTGATGTTCGTCATCGACGGCATCACGCTCGCCATCTCGGTGAAGACCTCGGAGACGTGGGCATAGTTCCACGGCAGGCCCATGCGCTGCGCGATCTGCTGGACGATCTTCCAGTCCTGGCGCGCGTCACCCGGCGGCGGGATCACCGGATGGCCGATCTGCACCTGCCGGTTGGTGTTGGTAAAGCTGCCGAGCTTCTCGGCGTGAGCGGAGGCCGGCAACACGATGTCGGCCTGCCACGCCGTCTCGGTCATGAAGATGTCCTGCACGACGAACAGCTCGAGTTCGCACAAGGCCTGACGCGCCTGCCGGACGTTGGGGTCCGACATGGCCGGGTTCTCGCCCATCACGTACATGCCCTTGACCAGCCCTTCGTGGATGGCGTGCATGATCTCGATGACGGTCAGGCCGCGATTGGGATCGAGCTTCGTGTTCCAGAGCTTCTCGTACTTCTCGCGCGTCGCCTCGTCCTCGACCGAGATGTAGTCGGGGAACACCATCGGGATGAGCCCCGCGTCGGAGGCGCCCTGCACGTTGTTCTGGCCGCGCAGTGGATGCAGGCCGGTACCGGGACGGCCGATCTGCCCGGTGATGAGGGCGAGCGCGATCAGGCAGCGCGAGTTGTCGGTGCCGTGCGTGTGCTGTGATACGCCCATGCCCCAGAAGATGATCGACGACTTGGCGCGCGCGTAGAGCCGCGCCACTTCGCGGATCACGTCGGAATCGATGCCGCAAATCGGTGCCATGCGCTCCGGCGAGAACGAGCGCACCTTGGCGCGCAGCCCGTCATAGCCCTCGGTGTGCGCCTGCACATACTGCACGTCCACCATGCCTTCCTCGATGATGGTGTGCAGCATGGCGTTGAGCAGCGCGACATCCTGCGCCGGCTTGAAGTTCAGGATGTGCGTGGCATAGCGCGCGATGCCGGAATGCTGGCCGCGCGGGTCCATGACGATGAGATTGGCGCCGCGTGCCGCCGCCTGCTTCAGGTAGGTCGCGGCGACAGGATGGTTCTCGGCCGGGCGCGCGCCGATGACGATGATGGTCTCGGCATCCTTCGCCGCGGTGAACGGTGCGGTGACCGCGCCGGAGTTGACGCCCTCCATCAGCGCCGCCACGGACGAAGCATGGCAGAGCCGCGTGCAGTGATCGACGTTGTTGGTGCCGAAGCCCTGCCGGATCAGCTTCTGGAACAGATACGCTTCCTCGTTGGAGCCCTTGGCCGAGCCGAGGCCGGCCAGCGCCGAGCCGCCCCAGGTGTCGCGAATCTTCTTGAAGCCCTTGGCGGCCTTCTCGAGCGCTTCTTCCCAGGTCGCCTCGCGGAACACTTCGAGGATCTCGTCGCGCGTGCGCGGGATCAGGCATTCGCGCTTCGCCTGGCCCTCACGGCGGATCAGCGGCTTGGTCAGGCGGTCGGGATGGTGGATGTAGTCGAAGCCGAAGCGGCCCTTGACGCACAGCCGGTTCTCGTTCGCGGGGCCGTCGCGACCGTCGACGTAGAGAATCTTGTCGTCCTTGACGTGCACCGTGGTCTGGCAGCCGACACCGCAATACGGGCAGATGGTGTCGACGCTCTTGTCCTCGTAGGCGACGCGCTTGCCGGTCGCCTTGTCGAGCAGGTTGGCTTCCATCAGCGCGCCGGTCGGGCACGCCTGCACGCACTCGCCGCAAGCGACGCACGTCGAGCCACCCATGGGATCGTCGAAGTCGAACACCACTTTGGCGCCGTGGCCGCGATAGGCCATGCCGATGACGTCGTTCATCTGCACCTCGCGGCAAGCGCGCACGCACAAGCCGCAGTTGATGCAGGCGTCGAGATTGACGGCGATCGCCGTGTGGGAATTGTCCGCCTCGGGCTTGTCGCCTTTCGGCAGACGGCTCGTCGGCTGGATGCCCATCTGGTCGACCCACGCCCAGAACTTCGACTTCGGGTCGTGGCTCTCCTCGCGCTCCGGCTGGTCGGCGAGCAGCAGTTCGAACACCATCTCACGCGACTTCTTCGCGCGCTCGGACGCCGACTTCACCTTCATGCCGTTGGCGACCTTGCGCTGGCACGAGGCGGCGAGCACGCGCTCGCCCTCGATCTCGACCATACAGGCGCGGCAGTTGCCGTCCGGGCGATAGCCGGGCGCCGGGTGATAGCAGAGGTGCGGAATGTCGGTGCCCTCGCGCTTGGCCACCGTCCAGATGGTCTCGCCGGGCTCGGCCTCGACCTCACGGCCATCGAGCGTGAACTTGATTTTGTCTGACATGATCTCGTCTCTCGCGGATCTTCTGTTCAGTCTCTCGCGGCGTTCGGCGCGCCGCAGACGATCGTGGGACCGCCGTTACGACAGGTCCTCGGGGAAGAACTTGATGACCGATTGCAGCGGATTGGACGCGGCTTGCCCGAGACCGCAGATGGAAGCGTCACGCATCACCTGCGACAGGTCGTCGAGCAACGGCTTGTCCCAGGTCTCGGCGCTCATCAGCTTGACCGCCTTCTCGGTACCGTTGCGGCACGGCGTGCACTGCCCGCAGCTCTCGTCCTCGAAGAAGCGCATCAGGTTGAGCGCCACGTCCTTCATGTCGTCCTTGTCGGACAGGATGACAACCGCGTGGCTGCCGACGAAGCAGCCATGCTTTTCGAGCTGGCCGAAATCGAGCGGAATGTCGGCCATCGACGCCGGCAGGATGCCGCCCGAAGCGCCGCCCGGCAGATAGCCCTTGAAGGCGTGCCCATCGAGCATGCCGCCACAGAGTTCGATCAGCTCGTTCGCCGTCGTGCCTGCCGCCGTCAGCACGACGCCCGGCTTCTTCACGCGCCCTGACACCGAGTAGGAGCGCATGCCCTTGGCGCCGTTCTTGCCCTGGTTCGCGAACCACTCCGGTCCCTTCTCGATGATCGACGGGATCCAGTAGAGCGTCTCGACGTTGTTGACGAGCGTGGGGCGGCCGAAGATGCCGACCTCGGCGACGTAGGGCGGACGCTGGCGCGGGAGGCCGCGCTTGCCCTCGATGCTCTCGATCATGGCGCTTTCCTCGCCGCAGATGTAGGCGCCGGCGCCGCGGCGCACGCTCACCTTCACATGCTTCGAGAGCCCCGCCGCCGCGAGCTTCGGTATCTCGTTGGCGAGGATCGCCAGCACGGCCGGATATTCGTCGCGCATGTAGATGAAGACCTCTTCGGCCTCCACCGCCCAGGCGCCGATCAGCATGCCTTCGAGAAACGCGTGCGGCCGCGTCTCGAGGTAGTGGCGATCCTTGAAGGTCCCGGGCTCGCCCTCGTCGCCGTTGACGGCCATGAGGCGCGGTCCCTTGTAGCCGCGCACGAAGGTCCACTTGCGCCCGGTCGGGAAGCCGGCACCGCCGAGGCCGCGCAAGCCACCGTCGGAAAGTGCCGCGATGACGCTGTCGACAGACCGCTCGCCCGAGAGGCACTGCTTCAACACCGCATAGCCGCCCTCGGCGACATAGCTGTCGAAGTCCTGATACTCGGGGATTTCGGGATGGACGTGGCCGTGCGCGACGAGGCTTTTGATCCTGTCGGCGGTTGCATGGTCGACGTGATGATGGCCGACATGCGCGGCCGGTGCGGTGTGGCACGAGCCGACGCAGGGCGCGCGCAGTACGCGCACGTCGTCCAGGTCGAGTTCGCCGAGTTCGGCGATCAGCTTCTCGGCACCGGCCAGCATGCACGAGAGCGACTCGCACACGCGGATGGTCGTCCTGGCGGGCCGCGGCTCGCCATCGGTCACCACGTCGAAGCGCGCATAGAACGTCGCCACCTCGTACACCGCAGCCATCGGGATGCGCATCAACTCGCCCAGCGCCTGCAGGTGACCGACCGGCAGGCAGCCCTCGGCATCCTGGATCTTGTGCAGGTTCTCGATCAGCAGCGCGCGCTCGTGCGGTCCCGGCCCGACGATCCGGAACACGGCTTCGCGCTCGTCGTCCTTGAGCAGGCGTCCCTTCGGAAACACCAGCGCCTTGCGCCGGCCGGCGCCGGGATGCGGCGAGCGCTTGCCGCCTTCCCAAGGCTCGCCCTTGACGATGCCATTGCCGTTGCCAGCACCGTGTGCCTGGCCATGCGCTGTCCCGCGCCCCTTGCCGTGGTAATCCGTCACAGACTTCACCCTCCGACCGCTTGTTGCGGCGTTGTCGTTCATTTCGTGGAGCGCGGGTTACCCGCGCCGAGGTCAACGCCGTCCGGCGTGCGTGACCTCACGTGCTGCCGTCGTCTCCTGTCGGGCCGCCGCCACGGCGAGGCGAGCGGCCGAAGTCATGTCCTGTGCAGGCTGATACGCGACGCCGTTGTTGGCCAGCACCGTCGCGGCAAAACTAGCGTTGTTGCCGGCCATGCGCACCACCAGCGGCACCGCGCGCGTCGCCCGTCGCATGGCGACACCGACGCCTTCGGCGATGGTATCGCACGCCTGCATGCCGCCGCCGTGAATGTTGACCAGCAGTGCACGCACGCTCGGGTTGGCGAGGATCAATTCGATGCCGTAGGCCACATCGAGGCTCGAGGCATTGGTGCGCACGTCCATGAAGTTGGCGGGCCGTCCGCCCGCATCGACCACACAGTCCAGCGTTGCGAGCGCGAGGCCGGCGCCGTTCACCACGATGCCGATGTCGCCATCCAGACGCTGATAGTTGATGTGGTGGCGGTCGGCACCGAGCACAACCGGATCGCCCTCCTCCGCCTCGACGGCGGCGCTCAGGGCGGCGAGCGCCGGGTGGCGCACGAGGGCGTTGTCGTCGATGACGATCTTGGCGTCGAGAGCGACGAGATCGCCGTCCCACGTCACCGCCAGAGGATTGATCTCCACCTGTGTCGCATCGACGGCGACGGCCAGACCCGCCATGCGCCGGAAGATGTCGGCGGCCTTCCCTGCGGTCGCCCCCTCGAGGCCGAGCCGCGCCGCCATTCCGGCAAAATCGCCGGTCGCCTCGTTGCCGGTGATGGCGAGATCGATGCTGGCCAACAGGCTCGGGTCTTCCGC
>CALFEM010000225.1 GCA_937950105.1 uncultured Alphaproteobacteria bacterium
ACCACCGAGATCTACACTCTTTCCCTACACGACGCTCTTCCGATCTGGCGACAAGGCACGCGTGGCCGACTACGTGCTGTCGAACTTCGCCAAGGCCGAGCAGGTGTGGCTCGAACCGCTGCTCGCGGCGATCGCCGGCGCCGCCGCGCGACTGGTCCAGGGCGATCAGGCCCGCTTCCTCGCGGACGTGGCGAAAACCTTGTCTCCAGCGCCGGCTGGAAAGCCTGCCGCGGCACCGCTAGTGTCGCCTGCGGCGCGCGGCCCGGCGGCGGGCGGGGCCGGTCAGCAAGGCGAGCATGCCGCGGCAAAGCCCGGCGGTCGCCACCCGGCCGGCGAACGCAATGCCAAACGCCGCAGCGCGCTCGAGGAAAACCTGAAGCGCTGGCTGGCGGCGCGCAAGCAGGACTGATCCGGTCCGTGGCCAGCGGGGGCAGACGGCCGCATCACGAAATCGGCGCGCGGGGCCTATAAGGGATCGGGGTGGGACGGCAGCGTTGCGGGCGCGCGCCGTCAGAACGGGACGGAGTGAAGCGAGTGGCCGAGCTGACGCACGACGACGACGAGGATCGCAAGCGCCGGCGTGCCGCGGTCGCCGCCTACCGCTGGTGGGATCGCTTCGGCTGGCTGCGCTGGCTGTTCTCGCGCGGCGGCGAGAATGCCGGCCGCCTCTTTGCCGCATCGGTGATCGCAGGGACGGGCGTCTGGACCGTCGCCGACACGGTCGACTCGCGCTGGCGCGGCAAGTTCCTGAAGCCGATCGTCAACGCCGAGCGCTTGAGCCCGAGCACACAGGCATTCGTCATCGAAGGCATCGACGAGCAGGGGCGGCGCGCCGACTTCGACCTGATCGTCGCCAACAAGGATTTCACCTGGGAACGCGGCTCCACCGAGCGGCTGATGCGCGAGGACAAGGTGCTGGCGCGCGCCGATCTCGATCGCCTGATCCTCGACGAGCACGTGCGTGCGCGCCTGAAGCAGGCGAAGCAGATCATCGCCGTCGGCACCGCCAGCCAGGAGGGCGACTCCCAGCAGGAGCTGTTCCGCGCCGGCAAGCGCGCCGAGCAGACCGCACAGTGGATCATGCCGCTGGTCGGCAAGGACATGCCGGTGTGGACGCTCAACCTCGGCCAGTACACCGATCCGTGCGACACCTGCGACACGGCGGAAACGAACTGGCAGCGCCCCTTCCTCGTCATCGCCGTGCGCCGCGCGGCATGGGGCGTGAACCTCGGCGAAGCGCTCGCCGACGCCCTGTCGTCAGCCTCCAACCTGCCGTCGACCGACCGCTACTCCACCTACGCGCTGACGCGCTACCGCTGACGAGCTTCCGTTCCGCGCCGAACGGCCGTATAGACGGCGGCGACGGACATCTCGGCGCCACGCGGCCTCGCGAGGCACCCGCCGCTCGACCGGCCACGGGAATGCCGACGCCAGCCCCGGCGTCGGCAGTTTCGTTTTCTCGACCCTTACACGAAGGCTAGTCTCACATGGGTTTCAAATGCGGCATCGTCGGCCTGCCGAACGTCGGCAAGTCGACCCTCTTCAACGCGCTGACGCAGACGGCGGCGGCGGAAGCCGCCAACTATCCGTTCTGCACCATCGAGCCGAACGTCGGTGAGGTGGGCGTTCCGGACGAGCGCCTCGACAAGCTCGCGGCCATCGCCGGGTCGAAGCAGATCATCCCGACGCGACTGACCTTCGTCGACATCGCCGGCCTCGTGCGCGGCGCCTCCACGGGCGAGGGCCTCGGCAACAAGTTCCTCGCCCACATCCGCGAGGTCGATGCCGTCGCCTATGTGCTGCGCTGCTTCGAGGACGACGACATCACCCACGTCGAGGGTCGCATCGATCCGCTCGCCGACGCCGAGACGGTCGAGACCGAGCTGATGCTCGCCGATCTCGAAAGCTGCGAGAAGCGCCTCACCGCCGCCGAGAAGAAGGCCAAGGTGGGCGACAAGGACGCCAGGCTCCAGGTCGGGCTGTTCGAGAAGGCGCTGGTCCTGCTGCGCGAGGGCAAGCCGGCGCGCCTCGCCAAAATCGAGCCCGACGAGGAGCAGGCGTGGCGCCTGCTGCAACTGCTGACCGCCAAGCCCGTGCTCTATGTCTGCAACGTCGACGAAGGCTCCGCCGCCAACGGCAACGCCTACTCGGCCAAGGTGTTCGAGCGGGCCGCCGCCGAAGGGGCCCAGGCGGTCGTCATCTCGGCCAAGATCGAGAGCGAGCTCGCCGGCCTCGATGCGGAGGAACGCACCGCATTCCTTGCCGAGATGGGTCTCGAGGAACCGGGCCTCAATCGTCTGATCCGCGCCGGCTACAAGCTGCTCGGGCTCGTCACGTATTTCACCGTGGGTCCGAAGGAAGCGCGCGCCTGGACCATCACGCAGGGCACGAAAGCCCCCGCGGCGGCGGGCGTCATCCACACCGACTTCGAGAAGGGTTTCATTCGCGCCGAGACCATCGCCTACGACGACTACGTGTCGCTGAAGGGCGAAGCGGGCGCCAAGGATGCGGGCAAGTTCCGCCTCGAAGGCAAGGAGTATGTCGTCGCCGACGGCGACGTGCTGCACTTCCGCTTTGCGAACTGAGCGCCCCGATCGTTCGCGCCCCTTCCGGCGCGGACGTGAATCGGCGGCGCCGCTTGATTGCGCTG
>CALFEM010000226.1 GCA_937950105.1 uncultured Alphaproteobacteria bacterium
TTGTGCATGAACAGCCAGCGCCCGCATGCGAACGGATGGCAATTCGGTCTCACCACCGGCGTCCCGGTGGCGGCGCGGACGTGAGCAAAGAACAGATGCGACTTCAGGTGATGGCACAGGTAGCGGAGGTTCTCGTCGGACCAGGCGGGTCTGATCTCGCGATAGAGTCCCGGCTCGACGTGCTCGCCATACCAGCCGAGTCCGAAGCCGTCGCCGTTGGTCGCAGCGGTCGACTCGAGCGCCTTGATGCTCTGTGCGACCAGTGAGTGGCGCGGTTCGGTGACATAGTGGCCGAGCGGAACCGTGCCTCCACTGTATGCGATCCATCTGCACATCGGTTAGCCCCCGGTTGGTCGAGTCCCTGCGCGACACGCGTCAAAGTCAGTCTGCAAAGTTCAGTGTGTCCTGCCGGCGCTCGTCGGAAACGCGCTCAGGTGTGGTCTGGTTCCTCCCTTGGCCGCTGGAAATGGATCCAGCCCGGAACAAATGCGGTCGGCTCATGGAACGGTCCGTCCCGCCATAGCGTTTCGCGAGATCGGCGGCGACCACCAACGTTCTTCGTCGCGCGCCACGCTGACGGAGGTTCCCATGTCGAGTGACAAATCCAAACGAGAGCAGGATCGCGAGCTGTCTGAAGCGCTCGAGGAGACATTCCCGGCAAGCGACGCGGTCGCGGTCAACGAGGCTGATGAAATGCCGGTGCGACCTGTGCATCGCAAACCTGCACTGATCGACAAGCACCTCGTCGAAGAGCTGGCCGAAGAAGTTGCGCGCAAGTCGCGTGAACGGCCGGCATCCAGCGAGGAGTGAGCCATGAGCGGGCTTCGAACAATTCTGCTCGGCTTATGGATGATCGCCGGCGTGGCCGCAGTCTTCGCGCTGCTTCTCGGCGCCGACGCTCCGATCTGGCTGTCGAGAGCCTTTCCGGTCGCTCTGGTGACGTTCACAACCGCGGGGCTCGCTTGGCTGGCGATCGCCGTCGCCCAGCATCGTTCCCGGTATCAGAACGAGCCGCCACCATGATCTTGGCTGCTGTGATAGGTCGAGCCGGCGTGCCAAAGGCCCCTCCGCGGCTGCGAAGGGGCCTTCGTTCTCACACGTGCGGCATCACTTCGAGATCTGCGGCAGCGTCTTCGCCTGCTCGCCGGTCACATTCAGGATGACGCGGTCCTCACCGAGCTTGAACTGCGACGGCATGATGCGGACGCGCGTCTCGCCGATGCCTAGGAATCCGCCGATGTCGGCGTGAAGTTCCTGCACCGTTCCGTCAGCAGCGCGCATGAAGCCCGACACTTCGCCGAGATTCTTGTCGTCGCTGCTGTAGACGACCTTGTTCATCCAACGTTCCGCCTCGGCGTCGGTCAGCTTGACGGCCATGCCCGAGTTCGACGGGGACGGCGACGCGGCCGTATCGCGGGTCGGCGACGTCGCGCTCGGCGATGCGGCACTGTCACGCGACGGCGTAGTGGCGCTCGGCGAGGCAGCGCTGTCACGCGACGGTGAGGCGGCGCTGCCTGCCGGCTTGTCGTCGTTCAGCGGCGGTTTCACTTGCGTCGTGCCGGACGGCGCACTCGGCGACGGAGCCGGGGAGGGAGACTGCGCGTTGGCGGCGGAGAACATGAGGGCGGTGGCGAGCGAGGCGCTCGTAAGCAGCTTCAACATGGGATGTGCTCCTTGGGGGATAAGAGACATGCACCGCTGTCGATGCGGTGATACCCAAGAAACGACTCACGCGAGCGTGAGTTCCGCCGCAAGGTGCCCGGAGTTGCCGCGTACGGACGCGGCCTGTTCTCACTCGCTGCCGCGCGCTCCATCCCGCTGCAACGTGCTGCCGAGGTTGGCACGCTGGATGGCCCGGCTGGGACCGTAGAGGGCCACCGCGCCTGCGATGTCACCGGCGCCCAGGTCCGCAACTCTTTCGTCGTAGCGCGGCGACATCAGGCTGCCTGCGCCGCCCGGATGGTCGAGCCCGATCGCATGACCGATCTCGTGCGTGAACGTGTGGACCAGATCATAAACTTCGAGATTACCGTCGAAACCGATCTTCCAGGGCTGCGCAGCGTTGAGGCAGACGAGGGAGCGGCCGATCTCCTTTACGCCCTTGTCTACGACACCGCGCGTCTCGACGTTGGCGAAAGCACGGCCGGTCGGGCTCGACTGCCGGCCGATGACGATGTCCGCGCTGTTCTCGTCCGCGATCTCGACGAAGTGGATGTCGGCCACACGCTCCCAGCGGTCGAGCGCTGCGGCGAGTGCGCCGCGGATGGCGCGCTGATCGAGCGACGCGCGCGGGCCGGCAAGGCTGTCGAGTGGGCCGATGTCACGGCAGTTGTGCGCGCCGGGCGTTGCAATCGAGCGCCTGGCGAAGGCATAGGTGATGCGCGCACCGGTCGCGAGCGCGGTGCTCTTCCACTTCACCTTGCCGCCGTCGAGCACGA
>CALFEM010000227.1 GCA_937950105.1 uncultured Alphaproteobacteria bacterium
TACGAGATGCCTAAGTGACTGGAGTTCAGACGTGTGCTCTTCCGATCTTCGACAGCGAGAACGGCGCGGCGGTGATGGCGCTGCTCTCGGAAGTCGCCAAGGACAAGCGGCGCGCCGTGCTCGCCGTCACGCACGATCATCGCACGCTGTCCTACGCCGACCGCATCATTCACATCGAGGACGGACGCATCGTCGATTCCGTCAAGCAGGATCACTCTGCCAGCGAGGGGAGAAAATCGCATGCCGTCAACTGAGGCCAAAGCCGTGCGCCTGCGCCGGCGGGCGCTGCTGTCGAGGAGCGCCGCAGCGGTGGTTGCCGCCGTCGCGCTTGCCGGGGCGCTCGAGAGCGGGCCGTGGCCGCTGCAACCCGGCGTTGCCATGGCCGCCGAGCGCGCGCCCTATGTCGCGGCGGCGCCGGGCCGTGTCGAGGCCAAGGGCGGTGCCGTCAACATCGGTGCGCCGCAGGTCGGGCGGGTGGCGCAGGTGCTGGTCGCCGTCAACGACAAGGTCGAGGAGGGTGAACTGCTCGTGCGCCTCGACGACGCCGAGTTCCGCGCCAAGCTCGCGGCCGCTGAAACCGCCGCGGGCGCGGCCATGCGCGATCGCGACGCCGCCAACCTGTCGTCGTCACGCTCCGACGTGCGCAAGGCCGAGGACGACGTCTACGATGCCGAGCGCGCGGTGACGGGCGCCCGCATCGAACTCGACGAGATGCTGCGGCAACGCCGCGCCGGTGAGAACACGGCGCGCGATGTCGATGATGCGCGCCGCCGCCTCACCGACGCCAGGGCACGTCTGACGAAGGAGCGCGCCGCCGTCGCCAAGGCTCAGGGCAAGTCGAACCTCGCCGAGCCGAGCCGGGCGGAATCCGCGCTCAGCACCGCCCGCGCCGAGGTCGCAATTTCCGACGCCCTGCTCGACAAGACCCGCATCCGCGCGCCGAAGTCCGGCACCGTGCTCGAATTCAACGCCAAGGTCGGCGAGATCGTCGCGCCGACGCCGGAACTGCCGATGATCGTGCTCGGCGATCTCACCAAGCTGCAGATCAAGACCGAGGTCAGCGAGAGTGACATCTCGCGTATCCGCATCGGCCAGAAGGCGTTCGTGAAGTCGCCGGCATTTCCGGGCCGCGAGTTCGAGGGCACCGTTTCGGCGCTGGCACCGACGCTCGCCGCGCCGCGCCTCGGTGCGCGCGGTCCGCGCCGCCCGACCGATGTCGACGTGCTCGAGGTGACGATCGACGTGGACGGTGAATCGCCGCTGCTGCCGGGCATGCGCGTCGACGCGTTCTTCCGCGGCAGCTAGAGCCTGATCGGCCGAGATGGAGGCGTCCGCGCCTCCGTCGAGGGCGTGAATCAGCCTCGATCGGACCAGTGCTGATTGGCGGAGCGGCCAGCCTCGTTGATCCGGCAAGGCGCGTGAAGCGCGCCTCAGTGGCGCGTCATGGCAGTCGGCGGGGGCTGATCGTTACCGGCGAGCGATGCCAGCGTGGTGTCGAGAGAGGCGGCCGTCGTAACGTCTGCAGCCGGTGCCGTGTCGCAAGCATAAGGCGCCGGCACGGCGCGGCGGCGGAAGGCCTCGAAGGTCGACCGCACCGACGCGGCGGTCGCGCGGCAGTCGAGGCTGTAGCACTCGTAGGCGTCGCGCTTCGCCGGCTCGCGGCGCATGCAATCGCCGATCCAGACCGTCTGTTCGTCGAGCCAGAGCTGCTCATGAGCGTCGAGCAGACGGGTATCGGCGACGATGTTGCAGCGAGAGATTGCTGCCAGGGCATCCGGCCAGGCCACGCGGCCGTCCTCGCCCGGCATGGCTACGACGACATCGAGTGACAGTCCGGCGCCGGTCAGCTCACCGGCGAGCGCGGCGAGCGCGCCGACGACGGGGCTCTCCTGCGACCGGACCACGAGCATCAGGGGTGCGCCGGCCGCGTCACTGTCCGCCTGCTCGCGGATGTGGCTGGTCAGCAGTTCCTTGAGCCGGGCTTCCTTCTCCTCCTTCTTGATGACGCGCATGGTCGGGGGAGTGGTGAAGCGCATGTCGATACCCTTTGATGTCCGGGCAACTCGCGGGGCTGGCGTTGCCCGTTCGCTGCCGTCGCTGTCTTGTCCGGCTCATGATGCCGCGACGTGGTTAAACAAGGGTTGAACGGCGCTCTGAAATGATACGCGGGAGCGAGCGCCGATCGTGCATCATTCAGCAGCCGTCGGGCGGAACCGCCGCGAGATGGCATCGAAGTGAATGTCGATCTCCGGCTCCGCGAACAGCGGCTCGGCCTCGACCTCGATTTCGTCCGCGACGGGCTCCAGCTCGAAGCTCTGAGCTTGTGCGATGGCGTTCGCGGGGACGCCGGCCGGGTGTAGCGGCAACGGCGGCGGCAGGCTCGGCGCGATCACAGGCGTTGTCGTCTCGTCTTGCACGACCGGGGAGGTCGCCGTTGCGAGGTGGTTCGCCTGACGCAGGGCACTCGCGAACATCTCGCGCGGCAGGCGCGCTTCGCTGGCCGGCATGGTGAATTCCGCCGTCTCGCGCCGGATGACGACGCCGATGCGCTGATCGGGCTCGGCGCTCGCCAGCTCTGCAACCACAGCCGCGCTGATCGGGCGCACCGCATCGAGCGCCGTCGCCGATGCGTTGGGCGCCTCGCGAGCAGGGAGCTGCGTCGGCACCGCACCGGTGGGAGCCGCAACAGGCGCGGTCACTGCGTGCGGAGCAGCAGGTACCTCGCCGCTGGCCTTGTCGAAGACGCGCGCGTCGCGGTTGGCGGCCTCGTTGCCGGGGCGGGCGAACAGCACGACCTCGCCGGCCGGGATGTCGTCGGTGTCCGTCTCGACGTCGGCGGAGCGCGTGCGCTCGTTGCGGCGGCGGCGCGGACGCTCGAGGATGCCGTCCTGGCCGCGCAGCGTCGGCAGCGTCGAGCGATACTGTTCCTCGGCGATCTCGTGCGTACGGCGCCGCGCATACGGCCCGAACTCGTCGGCGATGGCGGGATCGATACCGGCGCCGTTGCCCGACGGCGCGGTGGCAGCACTGGTGGCGAGCACGGGCGGCTCGGTCTTCGTGCGCACGCTCGCCTCGGCAGCACGGCGGGCGAAGAAGCCGCCACGCGCGCTCTGGCCGGCGCTCATCTCGCGGACATTGCCGGTGAGCGTCGCCGTGACGGCGTCGGCAACCGCGCTTTCGGCGGTGACGACGGTCGCAGCGGGAGACGTCGCGGCAGGTTGTGTGTGATCGTTGGCGGCGGCGAGCGTCGGCTCCGCCTTGGTGTTCTGGGCGAACAGCTGTTCCTCGAGCCGGCGCTTCTTCTTCTCGGCCTCGACGCGTCGTGCCGCACCCATGACGGCGCCGAGAATGATCTCCGACCAGGCGCCATCACGGAAGCGATAGACGCGGAACGACTCGGCGTTGGCGAACTTGGAACCCTGGCGCTGCAGCTTCTTCTTGACGACGCGGGTGGTCAGCAGCGGCGAATACACGCGGCTGAAGATCTTCTCCTGCTCGAACGAGGTGAACAGGTTGGCGAGCAGATGCGCTTCGAGCTGCAGGGCCTCGATGTCCTCCGTCGAGGTCGAGCGCGAGTAGGGACCGCTCGGTTTGTAGGCGGCGTCGAGCGGCACGGCGACATAGTAGGCGCCGTGGAAGTCGAATACGACGTGGCGGAACACCTCGAAGTTCTTGCGGATCTCGTCGTCGCGATGGATGTCGTTGAAGCGTGACAGGATCTGGATGACCGGGCCGCGCTCCGCGGCGCGCATCTTCGGCACGAGGCCATGCAGGCGGTTGATCGGCCGGCCCATGGAGACGAGCAGCAGGCAGAGGTCGACGAACAGCGCGATCGCGAGCGGGATGTAGTCGCGCTTGGAAAGGCCGACGGCCTGATCCGACGACAGCGCGCGCTGCATCTGCGCCTGTGTCTGCGGCGAGGCCTCGACCGACTGCACGGCCTTCTTCTGCAGTTCGCGCAATTCGTCGGCACTCGGCGGCATCTTGAACGCAAGAAGGCCATAGAACGTCGCCGTGAGGCGGCGGAACGCTTCGATGGTCGCTTCGGAACCTTCGACCGCGGCGATCTGCGGCTTCTCCAGTTCGGGCAATTGATCGATGGCGCGCACGACGCCCTTCAGCGCCTGCTGCAGTTGCGCGTCGGGACACGCGAAGGTCCCGTTGCGGCCATCGGCGAACACCGTCTTGTCGGCGCGCTCGGCGAGATCGGCGCGGATCTGCTTCAGCTGCGGATCGGTGCGGAAGGCGTTGAAGCCGGTCACCGTCATGTCGAGCTTGCGGCCGAGGTTGCGCATGAAGTCGTTGCGTGTGCCGGACTTGGCGTCGACGATCGACTTGTCGTCCGAGGCGATCCTGGCGAGATCGCCGTCGAGGGCCTTCAGCTCGCCGTTGACGCTGCCGACGCGCGCCTTGACGAACTCGGCGGCGAAGCCGAAGCGCTGGGCGTCGTCCTCGCGCAGCTTGCGGCGCGGACCATCGCCGGGGCGGCTGTTGGGGCACGAGGTGCCCTTGGTCCGCTCGATCTCGGCCTTCTCGTTGGACACCTGATTGAGCTGGTCGAGCGTCGTCGAAAGCTGCGTCATGCGCGTCGAGGCGGCGTGCAGCGAGGATTGCACCTGCGTCACCGCGCTCTCCGCAGAACGGGCCGACTCCGAGCGACTTTCGAGCACCTTCCAGTAGAAGCCGAAGCCGAAGCCCACCGAAATGATGGTCAGGAACACGTAGCCTGCGGCGTAGGACAACTTGGTGAAGAGCGGCAATGGCGCGAACAGCTGATCGAGCAGCCAGATGATCATCGTCATCAGCATGGCGACCGAGAAGCCGATGATGCCTTTGTGGATGAGCGGCAGCTCGCCCATGTTGGCTTCGATCAGCTCGAGCATGCCGATGTAGGTCGCGACCCACGACAACACGCCGAGGCCGGTGACCAGCACGAGCTTCTTCCAGTCACGACCCGGGCGAGCAGACTCGGCGAACTCGATGTCGCCTTGAGAGAGATCGACATCGAAGTCGCGGCCGGAGCGGGACGTCGTGGTGGTGTCGCGGTGGGACGGCATGGGAAGCGACCTTGCGCAAAGTGCCAAACGATCTGTGCCGACCGTGGGCCGAAATCGCCGTCGTGAGTGCGCCGCAGACGCCAACAACAAACATGCGGCACGCTCGGACGGGGGCCGCCGGTGTGCTCATGCCGAGAGGTAGCGGTGGTTGTTGGCTCAAGTGCGGTGCGATTATGTCCGCCCCGCGGAACGCTCGTGGCTGTTTGATGCGCGAGGTTGACCGGCGCCGGACTCGCTATTGCGCGAGCATGTTGCGGCGGAAGATGTCCTCGGTGGTGGCGCCACGCGCCCGCGCGGTGTGCGCGATCGATCCGGTCGCTGCGACGCTGCCGGCGGGCGGCGCTGAAGAAACCGCAGACACGGCCGGCGCAGGCGGCGGTGGCAGCAGGGCCGGCTGCGGGTTGGAGCGCGCGTGCGCCTCGAGTTCGGTCAGCAGTGTTTCGGCCAGCGGCGCGATGTCGGCGGCGTGTACGGCGCGGGCAAACGGCTGGTTCGGCGAACCGCTGCCGACCAGCACGACGTACGAGTACGCGGCACCGTTGGCGAACTGCAGGCCGCCGGTGATCCAGGTGTCGATGCTGGCGTCGGGATCGGCGTTCACCTGCGTTCCGGTCTTGGCGACGTGCAGGCGCAACCCGGCGCGGCGCGCGGCGCACCAGTGCGACAGGCTCTTCAACGTACCGTGCGGGGTGTTCGCGCTGGCGTAGCAGACCGGCGCCTCGAGCAGGGCCTTCATCAGCGCGTTGGACCCGCGACCGATCACGAGGGCCGGCGTGATGGTATGCGCGGTGGCATCGGCGGCGAGGTCCTCGATGTCGCGCTTGACGTTGTCGTAGCTGCGGATCAGCGTCGGCTCGCCGACCGGCTTGCTGCGCTGCCCGATCAGCGACGCCAGCACCACCGACGACATGTGATGCACGCGGCGCGGCGAGCCGGCGACCTGGCCGAGCACGACGGCGGTCGAGGGCGGCGTACCGTTGCCGTTGATGTCGGCCGGCGGCATGGCGAATCCGAAGCGGTCGATCAGCGCCTTGATACGCGCCTGGCCAACCTTGTGCGTGCGGTTGGCGACCGGATTGTTGAGCGAGCAGGCGAAGGCGACGATGGCCTTGCGGCCCTGCCTGAGGCCGCCGCCGCGACGGCACGTATCGAGGCCGGCCGCAGGCGCGTCCGTGTCGAGGAACAGCGTCTCGGTGGTGTCGGTCATCCGGTTCGAGATGCCGATGGCGGCGAGCACCTTGCCGGTCGAGGCGATCATGCGCGTCTCGCGCGCCGCGTCGTAGTGGCCGGTCCTCGCATCGCGCGCCGTCTGCGAGCCGAAGTAGGCGGCGTTGTCGCCGGTCTCGAAATAGCGGACGATCTCACCCTTGGCGTTCGCTGCGACGACGATGATGTTCGGAAGCGCGCCGGAAATGCCGGCCTTGGCGGGATCGAGGGTGACGCCGGGGCTGAGTTTCGCGGAGAGCTTGCCATCGAGCGCGGTCAGCGTGGCGGCGACGCGGCTGTGGAAGGCGAGGTTCTCGGCCGCGTCGAACGTCGTCGTCAGGCCGCGCACGTAGTCACGCCAGCCGAAGCCGTAACGCTGCTTCATCTCCTCGCGCAGGCCGTAGCGCGCGGTCGGCATCAGCACGTTGGCGCGAATGATCGGGTTCGCCTGCGCGCGGCGCGACTGGTCGGGCGCGTGCTCGTCGAGCGCCTTCTGCAGGCGCGGCTTGACCTGCGGATCGGGCGGACCGCCGGCGAGTTGCACGAGATCGAACACCACCTGCTTCTGCGTATCGCCTTCCTCGAGGAGCTTTTCCGCACAGGTGCGGGCGCGAACCTCGGCGATGTAGCGCCAGCGGTCGATGCGCACGGCGTTGAGCTTGTCGCTGCCGTCGAGCAGGATAATGGGCTTGTTGACGGCGGACGCCAGTACGTACTGCTCGGCGATGGATAGGTCCTTCGCCTCCTTGCCGAATACGATCTGGCTCGTCACCTCGACGCCGTGCAGGGGAGAGCCGCCGGTGCGCTGCGCCAGCCAAAGGTGGTTGGCGGCCCACTGCTTCAGCGGCGTGTCGTCACCGCCCCTGGTCAGCGATTGATAGATGACGGGGGCCAG
>CALFEM010000228.1 GCA_937950105.1 uncultured Alphaproteobacteria bacterium
AGGGCTATCCGGGCAAGCGCTATTACGGCGGTTGCCAGTTCGTCGACATCGCCGAGAACCTGGCCATCGACCGCGCCAAGAAGCTGTTCGGCTGCGGGTTCGCCAACGTGCAGCCGAACTCGGGCAGCCAGGCCAACCAGGGCGTCTTCAACGCTCTGCTGAAGCCGGGTGACACCATCCTCGGCCTCTCCCTCGCTCACGGCGGCCACCTGACGCACGGCGCCCCGGTCAACCAGTCGGGCAAGTGGTTCAAGGCGACGCATTACGAAGTGCGCCCCGACACGCAGGTCGTCGACATGGAAGACGTGCGCAAGGCCGCCCACGAGCACAAGCCGCAGCTCATCATCGCCGGCGGCTCGGCCTATCCGCGCAAGATCGATTTCGCCGCCTTCCGCAAGATCGCCGACGAAGTCGGCGCTGTGTTCATGGTCGACATGGCCCACTTCGCGGGCCTCGTCGCCGCCGGTCTCTATCCGAGCCCGTTCCCGCACGCCCACGTCGTCACCACGACCACCCACAAGACGCTGCGCGGACCGCGCGGCGGCATGATCCTGACCAACGACGAGGACATCGCCAAGAAGGTCAACTCGGCGATCTTCCCCGGCATCCAGGGCGGCCCGCTCATGCATGTGATCGCCGGCAAGGCGGTGGCGTTCGGCGAGGCGCTGCAGCCGGAGTTCAAGCTCTACGCAAAAAACGTCATCGAGAACTGCAAGGCGATGGGCGAAGTGCTGGTGCAGGCCGGCTTCGCGCTGGTCTCGGGCGGCACGGATTCGCATCTCATCCTGGTCGATCTGCGTCCGAAGGGCCTGACCGGCAACATCTCCGAGAAGGCGCTCGGCCGCGCCAACATCACCGTCAACAAGAACGGCGTGCCGTTCGATCCGGCCAAGCCCATGGTGACGAGCGGCATCCGCCTCGGCTCGCCGGCCGGCACCACGCGCGGCTTCGGCGTCGCCGAGTTCCAGGAAGTCGGCCGCATGATCGCCGAGGTGCTCGACGGCCTCGCCAGGAACGGCGAAGAGGGTAACGGCGCCGTCGAGGAAAAGGTCAAGAAGCAGGCCATCGCGCTGTGCGAGCGGTTCCCGATCTACGCTTGATCAAGACAGCATTCGGAGCAATCTTCGACGCGGCCGGGTCACCCGGCCGCGTTTTCGTTTGGGAGGATTGTATGCGGTTCATTGTAATGGCGGCATTGGTCGTGACGACATTCGGCCTCGGGCAGGCGCAGGCCGCGTCCTGTTCGAGCTGGAAGGCGACCTGCGAAAGCCGCGGCGGCGGCTCGGCGTGTGACGCCAAATACGCCAAATGCCTGAAGACCGGGAAATTCACAGAGGGCGCCAAGTGGGGCGGCGCCACGCATTCCGGCTTGTCGAAAAACTGACCGGACAGCCGGCATCGGCCGTGCCGTTCATGCGGCCGATGCCGCGAGCAAGGGCCCGATCAGCTTGCCAGGACTTCGGCGAGGCTGACAGTCAGCCCCGGCGGATCGAGGCGCAGGGTAGCGGCCGGGTCGCTGACGAGGCGCGTGGTGAAGGTCGCATCGCCCGCCCGCGAATGCACGATCAGCATCGGCCGGTCGGGGTCGGCGATGACGTAATGCTGGATGCTCGGCAGCGCGAAATAGCCTTCGAGCTTGGCGCTCATGTCGTGCCTGGCGGTCGAGGGCGACAGCACCTCGCAGACGATCACCGGCTCCGGCACCACGAGGGTACCGCGCGGTACCTTCGGGCCGAGATAGACCAGCACGTCCGGCTCGACGCCGCGGCCACTCGGAAGCTGGACGGTCGGCCCTTCGATCGCGACGTGGGCCTCGACTGCGGACGAGGCAACGGCTGCATACAGCGCCTGAAACAGTGCCTGCTTCGTCTCCCAATGCTGTGATCGCTCCGCGTTCATGCTGCCGGCCGGGCCCCGCTTGGAAATGACGCGCCCGTCCCACAGCTCGAAGCGCCCGGCCTCCTTGGGCACGGTCTCGGCCCAGGCCAGGAACTCCTCGAACGTCATTTCGCGGTCCGGGATGACGATTTCTGCAGGGTCCGACATAGCTCGATAGTAGTTCGCGAAGCTGCAAGCGACAACCGGCCGGGGCCACGCGCCTCGATGCCACTGCCGCCGCCTTTACCCTGGCGAGCGCAGTCCTTCGCATCCCTGCGGCGCTTACCCCACACTCCGGCAAAACTGACTTTGCGAGCATTGCCGGCCTCGGCGCGAATGTGTTAAGCCGCCAACTCGCTGCGATACGAGGACCTGATGGGCGTCGGACGTCTGATCGTCTCAATGCTGACGTTGCTCGCGCTGTCGCCTGCCGCAGCGGTCGCCGGCCCCACGCTGCTGTTCGAGGCCGGTTCCGGCAAGGTTCTCTACGCCGAGGACCAGGATCACTACTGGCACCCGGCCTCGCTCACCAAGATCATGACCGCCTACGTGGCGTTCGAGGCGATCCGCGAGGGCAGGATCACGCCCGAGACGAAGCTCGTCTGCTCGGAAACCGCGAGCAAGGAACCGCCGAGCAAGATCGGCCTGCCGGTCGGCGCCGAAATGACGGTCGCGCTCGGCCTCAAAGCGCTGATCGTCAAATCCGCCAACGATGTCGCCGTGATGCTGGCCGAGACGATCGGCGGAAACGTCGACGGCTTCGTGCAGAAAATGAACGCGACGGCCAGAAAGCTCGGCATGTCGCGCACGCATTTCGTCAACCCGAACGGCTTGCCCGCGCCCGAGCAGGTGACGACCGCGCGCGATCTGGCGAAGCTGGCGCGCGCCGTCATCCGGGACTATCCCGAGTATGCGGAGCTGTGGGCCATGCCGGTGGTGCAGATCGGCAAGATGAAGCTCGCCTCACACAACAGCCTGCTGCGCACGTTCGAGGGCGCGGATGGCCTCAAGACCGGCTTCATCTGTGACAGCGGCTTCAACGTGGTCGCCAGTGCGACGCGCGACGGCACCCGACTGATGGCGGTGGTGCTCGGCGAGCCGACACCGAACGAGCGGGCGCTGCGCGCGGCCAGCCTCCTCGAACATGGCTTCCAGCATTACGGCTGGAAGAACTTCTTCAATACGACCGACCTCGACAGCTTGCCGATGTCGATCCCGGACAAGGGCGTCATGTCAGTGCGCCAGAGCGTCCTGTCGTGGGACTGCGGCTACCGTCCGCAGAAAGCTGCCGCCCGTATCCTGACCCTGAAATCGCGCGCTGCGCGAGCCAAGCAACGCCAGAAGGCGAAACAGGACGGCAAGCAGGAAGCAACCGCTACCGGCGCCGCACCGGCCAAAGCGAGCGCCACTGCCCCTTCCTCGGCGAAGCCGGCCGCGGCATCAGCCGCGACCGTCACCAAGGCGAAGCCCGGCGGTAGTCCGACGAGGCCCGCTGCCGGCAACGCGGCCGCGCCCGGCAAGGCCAAGGCGGCGGCAGCCGGTCCGGAACAAGGCGTCGCGAAGCCCTGACGGCCCCGTCGCGATCCGATTGCTCCTTTACCTGTGCCCCAGCCCGATAGCCGGGCGTGCAGGTCCCCAAGTCCGATCAGGCCCGATTGCGCACGGCTAACGTCCGACCTCTCGGAGCCTGCCCC
>CALFEM010000229.1 GCA_937950105.1 uncultured Alphaproteobacteria bacterium
CCACCGAGATCTACACTCTTTCCCTACACGACGCTCTTCCGATCTCGCTGCTGCTCGGCTACACCGTGTTCGACCCCGAGGTGCGCATCGCCGGTGTCATCCTGAACAAGGTCGCGGGGCCGCGCCATTCTCGCAAGCTCCGCGATGCGGTTGCGCGCTACACCAATCTCCCGGTGATCGGCTGCCTGCGCCGCGATCCCACGCTCGAAGTGCGCGAGCGTCACCTCGGCCTCACGACGCCGAGCGAAACCGATGAAGTCGAAACGCGCATCGCGCGCATCGCCGACGCCGTGCGCGAGGGGCTGGATCTCGAAGCGTTCAAGGCCATCGCCGCGACCGCGCCGGTTCTGGCGACCTCGAGCCCGGCTCCGCGCGGCATGACGAATGCAGGCCCTGCGCGCGTCCGCATCGCCATTGCCCGTGACCGGGCCTTCGGGTTCTATTATCCCGACGACCTCGAAGCCCTGGAGGCGGCCGGCGCCGACCTCGTCTTCTTCGACGCCCTCGCCGACACGCACCTGCCGTCCTGCGACGGATTGTTCATCGGCGGCGGGTTCCCGGAAACGCAAACGGCGGCACTCGAAGCCAACGTGACGCTTCGCGCAGACATCCGCCGCGCCATCGAAGCCGGCCTCCCCGCCTATGCCGAGTGCGGCGGCCTCATGTACATGTGCCGCTCGATCGCCTTCCAGGGCGAGACGCGCGCCATGGTAGGCGTGGTACCGGGCGACGCCGTGATGTGTGCGAAGCCGCAGGGCCGCGGGCAGGTCAAGCTGGTCGAGACGGAGAGCGCCCCGTGGCCCGCCGCGGGCGGCATCGGCGGATCAGGCACCCGCACCAACGCGCACGAGTTCCACTATGCCGCCGTGCGCAACCTGCCGGACGGGCTCGCCTATGCGTTCGATGTGATCCGCGGCGACGGCATCGACGGTAAACGCGACGGGATCGTGCTATGGAACCTCGTTGCCACGTTCAGCCACCAGCGCGAGACGCAGCGCAATCCATGGGCTCGCCGCTTCGTCGCCTTCGTGCGCGAGAAGGCAGCCGGGCGCCGGCCCGCCGCCCAGACCGGACCGGCCGTGAGCGATACCGCGCCGGCCAGCGCCGCGTGAGACACTTCGAAATCAGGAGCTTCGTCACATGAGTGAGACCTCGCCGCGCTTCGCTGCCGTCATCCGCGACATCGACGCCGCCAATGCCGACGACCCGCGCACCACCGAGGTCGATGGCGTCAAGCGCCCCTACGAGCAGGTCTATTCCGAACGCATGACGGCGCGGCTCGCCGCCATGTATCCGGACGCCTCCGAGGTGCTGCGCATCGCCGCCCGCGCCCAGCACATCCGCCGCTACGACATCCCGCGCGCCAACTATCCCGAGGGCCGCAACGGTTACAACGACTGGCGCAAGGCCTGCCGCGAGCATCACGGCAAGGTGGTCGGCGAGATCATGCGCAAGCACGGCTACGGCGACGACGAGATCGCGCGCGCGGCCATGCTCATCAAAAAGGAACAGTTGAAGAAGGATCGCGACAGCCAGGCGCTCGAGAACGTCGTCGATGTCGTGTTCGTAGAGCACTACATCGAGGAGTTCCTGACGAAGTACTCGAGCTACGATGAAGACAAGGTGCTCGACATCGTCGGCAAGACGCTGCGCAAGATGTCGCCAAAGGGACATCAGGCCGCCCTCGAGTTGCCGATGCCGGAGGCCAAGCGCGCGCTTCTGATGAAGGCCGTCGAACGGGAGAAGGATACGCTGTCGAAGCTCGCCGCTGTCGCTATCGACTGATCCGGGGTCCGGACATACGGCACCCCCTGCCCATTCGGCAGCGGGCGCGGCGAGGGGGACCGGCAACGGTCCCCCATTCGTGATCTGTGTCAGCGAAACGTCGATGCCACAACGCGGGTGCCGGTAAATCCTGAGCTGCCACCTTGCAATTTGGCTGCGCTTGCGCCATCTCGATGCGAATATCGCAAAATGCGAATATATGTCGGGTGCCAACCCGGCGGTGAGGGCCCGACCGGCAAGTCAGGGCCCATAACGATAAACGGACGGGCGCCGCCGCGCGGGCCCGAGGGGAAGGAAGACGAGCGATGCGTGTCACCAAAGATCTGGTCAACGAGAAGCTGAAGTCGGTGACGGGCCCGGACGGCACCGGCAACATCGTCGATCTCGGCCTCGTGTCCGATGCCGTCATCAAGGATGACAGGGTCTACTTCTCGATCACCGTTCCGATCGACCGCGCCGGGGACCTGGAGCCGCTGCGCAAGGCGGCCGAGGACGCCGTGAAGGGTATTCCGGGAGTCGCTTCCGTCACAGCGGTCCTGACGGCGGAAGCGGCACCCGGCTCCGCCAGCAACGGCAACGGTGCGCCGCCGGCTTCGCCGCGCATGGCGGCACAGCCGAGCGGCGTCGTCGGCCTCGGCGCCATGCCGGGCCTGCCGGGCGTCAAGCACATCATCGCCGTCGCCTCCGGCAAGGGCGGCGTCGGCAAGTCGACGACCGCCGTCAATATCGCGCTCGGCCTGCAGGCCATCGGCCTCAAGGTCGGCATGTTCGACGCCGACATCTACGGCCCCTCGCAGCCGCGCCTGCTCGGCCTTTCCGGCCAGCAGCCCAACGCGACCGAGGACCAGCAGAAGCTGATCCCGCTCGAAGCCTACGGCCTCAAGGTCATGTCGATGGGCTTCCTCATCGACGAGGACATGCCGATCGTCTGGCGTGGCCCGATGGTGGTGCAGGCGTTGCAGCAGATGCTGTTCGATGTCGCCTGGAACATCGACGGTGATCTCGATGCGCTGGTCATCGACATGCCGCCGGGTACCGGTGACGTGCAGCTCACCATGGCGCAGCAGGTGCCGATGACCGGCGCCGTCATCGTCTCGACGCCACAGGACCTCGCGCTGATCGACGCGCGCAAAGGTCTCAACATGTTCCGCAAGGTCGACGTGCCGGTGCTCGGGCTCATCGAGAACATGAGCTATTTCATCGCGCCCGATACGGGCAAGCGCTACGACATCTTCGGTCACGGCGGCGCACAGAAGGAGGCCGAGAAGCTCGGCCTCGCCTTCCTCGGCGGCGTGCCGCTGCAGATGGACATCCGCGCCCTCTCCGACGAAGGCCGCCCGATCACCGTCACCTCGCCCGACAGCAAGGAAGCCGAGATCTATCGCGATATCGCCGAGAAGGTGTGGAGCGAGGTTCAGGGCACCAGGGGTGTCGAAGTGCCGGTGATGAAGGTCTCGAACGACCGCGACAGCCTCAGGATCGCGTTCAAGGACGGCTATACCTACGACCTGCCGGCCGAGTACCTGCGCGTGTTGAGCCCGTCGGCCGAGGTGCAGGGCCACTCCAGATCGGAAGAGCGTCGTGTAGGGAAAGAGTGTAGATCTCGGTGGT